>CALJDK010000051.1 GCA_938023735.1 uncultured Acidimicrobiales bacterium | reverse complement strand
CGAAGACGAACGCAACGACGCGGCCAGCGCCATTGTTGTGGGCAAAGTTATCGATGTTCGCACCGGCGGCGTTTCCACCTCTGGCAACGAGTCGGGCGACGACTCGATCATCGTCGAGGTGATCGGCATCGACAAGGGCGGCGCACAAAACCCCTTGGCGGTGTTCTATCCCGGTGAAGAGCTGCCCCAGATCGGCGCCGAATCTCAACTAAAAATTGTGCTCACGTACAGTCTCGACACCGCTCGGGCTGAGTCGTCGCTTACGTGCGGCTACACCGTGTACGCCAACGGCGACTCCATCGACTTTGGGTCGGGCTCCAACGGCACGCTTGGCGAAACGGCTGGTGAGACCCTGACCCAAGCGGTTCGCACCGCAGGGTTGGCTGGCGCTGCGGTGCTGGCGGTCACCATGATTTGGCGGGTCTTTCGGGAATTTCGGCCCCGTCTGACATAGTTACACTCAAGAGATACCGCCGAACGGTGGTAGTCGAGTGATTCCCCCCACCCCCCCCAAAAAAAAATGAGCAAGAGGGTCTGATCGTGAAAGTCCGTCAGGTGTTGTCGTTGGCCGTCGTCGTTGCGGTGCTCCTCATTGCACTCCTTCTCACGTCCGGCGCGTTCAGCGTGAACTGGCCATGGAACAACATCGACCTCAACGTTGCCTCGTCGAAGACCGTCATCGCTCCTGACGCGCCCGCTCAGATCTATCGCATCGAGCCGCTTGCCCTCGACTGTCGGGCCCGAATCTCGGCCACCGTTCCGATCAAGGGCAAGAAGGAGCATGAGCTTGCTGGGCGGGTGTATCGCACCGATACGGTCGAAATGGAGGCTTACGGCGACGTCGACACCTGCGTCAACGCTGAACTCGTCGATATTCAACAACTCGAAGATGGCCGAACCAAGGTCACGATCCCAGCCGAGGCCATCGAGTTTGTGCGCCCTCGGGTCGACACGGTTGCCACCCGCGACAGCGTCACGTTCGACAAGGGTTTGGTGGGCAAGATCACCGACGCGTTTCCGTGGGTGAGCGATAGCGAAGAGCTCACGCCGTCGGCGTACGCGTTCGCCCAAACCGTCATCGGCGGAAGCGAATGCATGAGTCAGGCCTATACGGTTACCGAACAGGTCCTACTCGATGCCTACGCCGAACACGCTCGGGTAGCCGGAACCAACCCCGACCGGGTCGAGGTGGAGATCGTCGGAACCCCCGAATTTGATCAAAACCCACCCCTCACCGACCTCGACGGGGTCGACTTTGAGGTTCGCAACAACGAGGTACAGTGCGAAGTTGCAGACGGGGCAACCGATCAGGCGGGCGTCATCATCGCCCAGTGACCCCGAATCAT
Source organism: uncultured Acidimicrobiales bacterium (assembly GCA_938023735.1). Classification (GTDB taxonomy): domain Bacteria; phylum Actinomycetota; class Acidimicrobiia; order Acidimicrobiales; family SHLQ01; genus CALLQB01. The sequence goes on along the minus strand of CALJDK010000051.1, from coordinate 56,650 downwards.
CGCCAATGTCCCCGCATCTCTCGTGATCGAGGGCTGTTTGAACTTTCGGTCAATTTCCCTTTATCTCGAAATGGCGCATATGGTCATTGTGCTATGGCTTTCCCCTCGAGCCCGATCCTCAGCTTCGCACGAGCTGCTTCCGAGCAAGAAGCACGCCTTCTGGCCAGCCCTCTCGTAAACCCCGAGCACCTGTTTTTGGCGTTGTGTTGGCCCGAAGCAACGTCGGAACCGACCGTCTTGTCGGCCTATGGCGTTACTTTGCAGCGGGTCAGGGTTGCGATGCACGAGATGGCAACCTGGGGTGGTGAACCGCTTCGCGGGGCGCTTCCGGTCGGGGTCGCCACCGAACGAGCGTATGAGATTGCCGAGCGATATGCCGATGGAGAACCGGTTTCCCACAGCGATCTTCTCATTGGCGTCCTGTCGGTGTCGTCGCCCACGCTCGAGCGACTGCTGGTGAAACTTGGAATGACGCGGTCGCAACTGCGCACCGCTGTTCAACACAGCGAGGCCCGTCGCCGACCTGTACAGGCGGTTCGTGAGTCTTCCGGCGAACCTCGCCTTGATGCCCCGCCACCCCTTGCTCCGGCCCCTGATGTGGTCGACCTTCGGTCTTCCTCTGACCATCGTGGTAGCCGACCTCCCGGCAATACGGCATCGAAATCGCTCGATAGCCGGATCTCCGAGCTTTCTCGACGGGTTGACCTGCTCACCGCCGAGGTCGAGCGGCTGTTAGGGGAACGAACCTCTATCTGAGGTGCTCCGGGTATCTGAGGTGCTCCGGGCCGCTGATCAGCGGATTGTTTTGTCCGTTTGACCATTTGATCAAGTTGACCCCAGTGTTGGTCGAAGTCCTTTCCAGGCAGTCAAGCCAGGAGAAGGACCCTTCGAATGCCAGCAACAGACAAAGTGTCGGTAAACGACGCTTCTCATCTCCTTCGCCGAGCTGGATTCGGCGGAACGCGCCGCCAAGCTCGAGCTCTGAGGGGCTTGACTCGAGCGGAAGCGGTTGCCTCGGTGATGGACTTCGGGAGGGCCAAACGGCCACCCGAACACCCTGACGAGAGCGAATGGCAGCAGAACCTTCGCGCCCAGGAGTGGTGGTTGACCGAAATGGCGACCGGTGCGGATCCGCTTCGCGAGAAGATGACGCTGTTTTGGCATGGCCACTTCGCCACGTCGTGGGACAAGGTCGACGACCAAAAGCTGATGAACGACCAGAATCACCTGTTCCGTACCAAGGGAATGGGGGATCTTGCCGAGCTCTGTACCGACGTTTCTCTCGGTCCGGCGATGCTGATCTACCTCGACAACGAGACCAACGTGGCCGGTGCCGAACAGGAGAACTTCGCCCGAGAGCTCATGGAGCTCTTCACCGTCGGCGTCGGCAACTTCTCTGAGGCCGATGTGGTGGCGATGGCAAAGGCCTGGACCGGGCACAACACCCGAGGCTTCGTTAATCGCAACGGTCGGTGGGTCTATGACCCGACCTATGTCTTCAACAAAGACGAACATGACCGGGGCTTCAAAAGCCTCTGGGGTATTCGCAAACGGTGGAACGGCCCCGACACGATTCAAGAGCTGGTTCATGGATCGCAACAGCAGCTGACCGCTCGCTTCATCGCCGAAAAGCTGTGGAAGTTCCTGGCGACCGGTACACCGTCGGAAGCGGTGCTCAACCGTCTCACCCGGGCGTACGTTGCTTCGGGGATGAAAGGCAAGGCGCTGGTGAAGGCCGTGCTTCTTGAGGATGACTTCTGGGCGCCCGAAGCCCGCTATGCGCTCATGCGCAGCCCGGTCGAATACATGGTTGCCCTCTTAAAGGTGACCGGATGGACGACCGATGAGGTTCCGGTGCGCTGGTACATGGAGCCGATGGGCCAGCTGTTGTTCAACCCGCCCGATGTCGCAGGTTGGGGTACCAACGACTACTGGCTGTCGACCGCGACCGCGTGGGCTCGTGCTCGGTTTGTTACCGAGTGGCAGTGGAAGATCCGCGACACGCCATTGCTTGGGGGCATCGCCGAGCTTTCTCCAGGCGACGCCGCAGATCTGATCTTTTCGACCTTCGATGTATCGGAACCGACCCGGCAAACCCGCGCGACCTTCGAGACATGGTTCCGCAACGCCCACTCGAACAATCACAGTTGGTCAATCCAACCCAACAGCTTTGTTCTCGGTGCCCTGTGCCCCGAGTTCCAGATGGCGTAGGGGACACACATGCCACACAGCACTCGCAAAAAGAGCACCAGTCAAGGCCGCCGTAGCAGCAAAAAGGGCGATCCAGAGGTTGGCGACATCCTCCGGTCGCTTAGCGTTGCCAACGATGGTGCCAGCGCAATTCGACGTCGCCGGTTCCTGCAGGGATCTTTAGCGCTCGGAGGGGCCACTGCCCTAGGTCCAAGCATTTTCGCCGATAGTGCCGAAGCGCTCGGTGCCGATGACCGCATTCTTGTCGCCGTGTATATGGCTGGCGGAAACGACGGACTCAATACGATCGCACCACTCGATAGTGGTGCGTACTTCGATGCACGCAAGACCCTCACGATCGATGAGGCCACCGCCCATCAGATCGCCCCAAACCGCTATCTCCATCCAATGCTTGGCGGCATTGCCCAGCGATACCGCGATGGCGAGGTCGCCATCGTCGAGGGTGTCGGGTTCCCTGACGACGACCACAGTCACTTCAGCTCGATCAAAACGTGGATGTCGGCAAGTCGCTACCACGGCCCCGGCGCCAGCGGTTGGCTGGGGCGCTATATGGAACAGGCCCGACTAGGTGACCTTGGCGCGGTAAACGTCGGAGATAGCGGTGTTCCCTTGTTGATGGTCGGCCGGGACTCGGTGGCCACCGGTTTGCCGAGCGACGGCAACCTGTTCGGCGCCGACGTGACCGACAAGTGGGAGCACGAGCTCGTCAACGTCTTCACCGAAATGTCGAAGGGCGATGCGCGAGACTCGGCGATGGCTGAGGGCTGGGCCAAACAATTGGGCACGGCAATCGATGCCGCCGGCGTGGTCAACCCGATCTACGCCGACAACCAGGAAGAGCGAAACCTCATTCGCCGACTGGGTCTTGCCGCCAACCTCATCAACCTCGATGTCGGCGCCCGGGTTATCAGCACGTCGTTCCAAACCTTTGATACTCACGATGATCAGGCCGCCGACCACGCGGCCCGACTCAAAGAGTTCGACGATGCGGTCACCCGCTTCTACTCGAACCTGAAGCCGAAGTTCCGGAACCGGGTGGTCATCATGACCTTCTCAGAGTTCGGACGACGGGTCGCCGCAAATGACTCCCGCGGAACCGATCACGGCACCGCCGGGCCAATGATGATGATTGGCCCCGCCGTGAAGGCCGGTTTCCACGGCAAGCTTCCTTCCCTGAAATCGCTCGACGAGCGCGGCGACATGAAACACACGGTCGACTTCCGAGAGGTGTACGCCACCGTGCTGGATCAATGGCTTCGAGCCGACCATGCCCAGGTACTGGGCGGGTCGTTCACCACGCTTGATCTGTTCGGGAAACCAGGTGACGCGGTACGTGCTCCCGAGCTTCCCGACAACGCGAACGGTGGCGGTGTGCCTGACGAACTCACCCGTGACGGTGGTGCGCCGGTCTCGCGGATTCCCGCCGAGATCAAGAAGGCGGCCCAGACGGTTCGTCCAAAGCTCGCCTCAGGCTTCTAAACGGCAGCGTTTCACAACCCTGGGCTCCTACGATCCACGGCGAATATGCCGATAGATTGGTGGTGTCTGAGCCGTCCAACTTCTCTCTTCTGCGCAGTCTTGGGCGGAACCTGCGCGACCGGATGTCGCGCGTGCCGTTGCGACCCCTGCTCACGACAGCGTTCGTTCTCGTTACTCTCGTTCCGCTGATGGTCGGTGGCGGCATTGGCTGGCAGCGCCTCCAGGCGGCGCAAAGGCTCGACGCCACGCTCCGAGTCGAGGCGCTCGCCGCCAACCAGCTGAGCCGCCTGCAACTCGAGGTTGGTTCGCAGCAGCGATCGTTAGATCGGGTGATCGGCGACGCCGCCGTGCTCGACCCGGCGGTGTCGCCCAATTCGCTGCGCGAGGTCATCGATCTCTACGGCGACGATTTGGTTGCGCTTGCGATCCTCTCCAGCGACGGAACCCTTGCGGTCTCGAGCGATGGTTCGATGGACGAACGGATTGACGGTTTGGTGCTCGATCCCGAACAGGACGGTACTGCGATGGGCCGTTTGCGAGAACGCGCCGGCCGGCCCGTGCACCAGCTTGTGGACCGGGTCATCGAAGACGGTCGAGTGACCGGCTGGGTGCTCGCCGAGTACGAGACGACGTCGCTCCAGAGGGTTATCCGTGACTACACGGCCCTTTTGTCCACGGGCGAAACACTGCTCGTAGGTTCCGAACGGTCCGACCAGGTCGACCTTCTGCTCGACTCTCGTTCGGCGGAGCGGGGAACGATGTGGCCCGGTATTGCCGAGACGCGAACCCCGGTGGCTCGGGCAGCTGCGGGACGATCGGCAACAAGTTTCGGCCTGTCGGATCACCGGGGCATTGAAGTCGTCGCTGCCACGCAGTTCCTGAGTGAGACCAACTGGGGAATTGTGGTGCAACAAGATGTCGACGAGGCGCTGGCCGCATCGGAAGACTTCCGTGTTGCCTTGCTCGTTGGTCTCGGCCTTGGTCTTGCGCTGGTTCTGATGATCGGTTGGTGGTTGGGTCGGCGGGTCACCAAGCCCCTTTTGGCCCTCCGAGATGTGGCCAACGCGGTTGCCGAGGGCGATCTGAGTCAGCGGGCGCGGGTACACGCGAACGACGAGATCGGCGAGCTTTCTCGGGCGTTCAACGTGATGACCAACGAACTGGTTGCCAACGCTGAGCGAGAAGCACGGCGAACGGTTGCCCTCGAGAACTCCAACCAGCGGCTGGTCGAGACCGAAACTCGCACCCAGACGATTCTTGAAACCGCCGCTGAAGGAATCATCGAAACCGATCGTCTCGGTGTGGTGACGGCCGTCAACGCCGCCGCGGAGCAGCTCTTTTCCTGCGACGCTCACCAGCTTGTCGGCGAGTCGGTCAACGAACTCTTCGTGATGCCCCCAGCCGATGTTCTCGGACATAGTTTCATGGCCGCAGAGGCTTCGGGCGGTGGCGGACTCGAAGTGTCGATTCGCCGTTTCGATGGTCAAGTAGCCCCCACTCACCTCACGGTGAGCCGCCTCAGCGTCGACAACGAGGTCGCGTACACCGGTTTGATCCGTGATATCTCCGAACGTGTCGCGTTCGAACGAGAGCTCGAGTATCAGGCCAACCACGATGCGCTGACCGGGCTCCCGAACCGAAATGTTCTCTCCGAGGAACTTGACCGGGCGCTCATCAGGTCGGCCGAGTCGCTTTCACCCCTCGCGCTGCTGTTTCTCGACCTTGATCGCTTCAAGCAGGTTAACGACACCCTTGGTCACCAGGCGGGCGATGATCTGTTGTGTCAGGTGACGTCGCGTTCGCGAAACGCGCTTCGGCCATCGGACCTTCTCTCGCGATTCGGCGGTGACGAGTTCGTCATCTTGGCCGAAGGCCTCCGTGGTGAAGAAGACGCGCTTGCCTTGGGCGAGCGAGTCCGGGTTGCCCTCGACGAACCATTCGATATTGCTGGTCAGGAAGTGTTCACCTCGGTGAGTGTGGGCATCGTGGTCGCCTCGGGTGGAAACCTCAACGCCGAGGAGCTCTTGGCCGACGCCGACAACGCCATGTACCGCGCCAAGGAGACCGGCCGGAACCGCATCGAGATCTTCGACGCCGGAATGCGCGAAGAGGTCGCCCAAAGCCACGACCTTGACATGGCGCTCCGCAAGGCCACCGGCAACGACGAACTCCGGTTTGCCTACCAGCCGGTTATCGACGTCGACACTGGCCAGGTGGCCTTCGTCGAAGCGCTTGCTCGGTGGGACCGTCCCGGATACGGTCCGGTCGCCCCCGATCAGTTCATCGAGATGGCCGAGCAGTCGGGTCTTATCAGCACGCTTGGGCCAAAGCTGCTGCGCATGGCGGTCGAGCAGCTTCAGGAGTGGAACACGGTCCACGAGGCTGCACCGCTATCGATGTCGGTCAACGTGTCGTCCCAGCAGCTCACCAAGCTCGACTTTGTCGATGAACTCAAGAAGTTGCTCGATGAGTCAGGAATTGATCCGACGAGCCTGATTTTGGAAATGACCGAGACCGCTGTGGTTCGGGATCTTGATGTGGTCCGCGAGAACCTTGAAGGGTCGCGTCGCCTAGGTGTCGTTGTTGCGGTTGACGACTTCGGCTCGGGCTACTCGTCGCTTGGCTATCTGCAGGAACTGCCGCTCGATGTGTTGAAGATGGACCGGATGCTGGTGGATGGCATCGAGGAAAAGAACGACACGTCGATCGTCGACATGGTGGTAACCATGTGTCGCTCGCTCGGCGTGACGATCGTTGCCGAGGGTGTTGAGACTGCACCGCAGTTTGAGAAGCTGCGCGAGATTGGCTGCGAACAGATCCAGGGGTATGTCATCGCTCGTCCATTGGATCCGTCAGAGCTCGAAAATCTCGTGTGGGATGGCCAGTCCAAGGCCAATCTGTTGCCCGAAGGTGTAGACACCCGGGCCAAGCAGCGCTAGCGATAGCCTTCGAAGAACTCATGACTCCACCGGTTGCGCTTACCATCGCAGGCTCAGACCCTATTGGGGGTGCAGGTATGCAGGCCGATCTACGTACCTTCGCGGCATTTGGGGTTCACGGCGCCACGGCGCTCACTGCAGTGACCGCACAGACCACCCAGACGGTAAATGCGTTCTGGCCGGTGGAGCCGGCACAGCTTCAGGCGCAGCTTGAAGGGGTGTTGTCGGACCTTGAGGTGGTGGCGGTCAAGACTGGCCTGTTGCCGAGCGCTGGACTGGTGGATGTTGTCACCGCCTACGCCGAGTCCGGTCGGCTGCCCAACCTGGTGGTCGACCCCGTTCTGGTAAACCGAACCGGTCAGCCTTTTGTGCAAGACAGCACCATTGCGGCCTATGAGCGGCTTCTTCCTCATGCGGTGCTGGCGACGCCAAACCGGTTCGAGGCCGAACTCATCGACCTTTCGTTGGCTGCAGTGTCGGTGGTTACCAACCAAGGCCACGACACGGTGAGCGACGGTAGCGAACTTCGCGCCGACCAGATCACCACCTCCAACACCCGCGGCACCGGCGACACTTTCTCAGCTGGAGTAACCGCCCGACTGGCCAGCGGCGACTCACTCACCGTGGCGCTCGCGACTGCAAAATCGTGGGTTACCACCAGCATCGAGGGGGCGGTCGATTGGCAGTTGGGTGCCGGTCCAGGCCCCATCGACCAAATGCACTGGGAGTACCCGGACGAAGTACCTTCGAACGGCGGGCGTTAGCGAAGCGGCGAGAACCCGTCGGGTCGAATGCGGAGGTGGACCTGATCACCAGGGGTGAGCGAAGCCGAAGAGCCGCCCTCTGAAGATAGAGCCACCAGCGGCCCCATTGTGGTTTCTACCTGGACCCGAAAGTGATCGCCCCGAAACCACATCGCCGCCACGGTGCCCGCGATTGCACCGGGGGTGGTTGCGTCGCAGAACGTGATGGCGTCGATGCGTAGCACCGCCGAGCCCGAAGGGCCCCCGAACCCTTGGGCGTCATCGAGGATGTTGGGGTGACCGAGGAAGTCAGCCACGAACGCCGTGGCCGGATCATTCCAAAGGTCGTGCGGCGTGCCATGGCGGACCACAGAGCCGGCCCGCATGATGGCAACGCTGTCGGCCACGGTAAACGCTTCGTCCTGATCGTGGGTCACGTGCACGGCTGACTGACCCAGACGCTTCAGCACGTCTCGAATATCGATGGCCAGCCGATCACGAAGCGAGCGGTCCAGCGAACCGAGCGGCTCGTCGAGCATCAAGAGCTGCGGCGAGGGCGCCAACGCTCGGGCAAGAGCAACTCGCTGCGCCTCGCCGCCCGACAGCGAGTCGACCGTCCGCGGGCCGTAGCCGGCAAGGTCGACCAACTCGAGCATCTCGTCAACCCGCCGCTGCCTGTCAGCCGTACCTTTCCGCTGCATCTTGAGTCCGAAACCCACGTTGTCGGCAACGTTGCGGTGCGGGAACAGCGCATGATCTTGGAACATGAGACCAAAGCCCCGGGCTTCGGGGGGTTGCGACCCAAGATCGACCCCGTTCCAGAGAACCGATCCGTTGGCTGGCATCGCAAGTCCGGCGATAACGCGCAGCAGCGTGCTCTTGCCGCAGCCGCTGGGGCCAAGCAGCGCGACGATCTCGCCAGGGTTGACCTGAAGGGAAACGTCGTCGACTGCCGTGGTGGCGCCAAATTGGACCGTGACGCCATCGACGCGCAGACCGGTCATAGCAACCCTCGGTCGGTGCCAGAGGCCCGCTCGATTATCAGGGCCGACAACGCGGTAATCACCATCAGAATCACACTCAGGGCCATCGCTTGTCCGCGAAGAATATCGCCCGGCTGGCCGAGCAGTCGGAAAATAGCAATGGGGGCGGTGGTGGTTTCGGGCCGGCGGGGAACAAACGATGTGGCTCCAAATTCGCCCAGCGAAACGGCAAAGGCAAAGGCCGCGCCTACCAGCAGCGCACGGGTCACCAGTGGCAAATCGATCTCCCGAATGATTGTGGTGGGCGATGCGCCGAGGGTTGCGGCCGCCTCGCGCAGGTGAGGGCCGATCCCGCGAATCGCGGGCACGACGCCACGCAGCACAAACGGAATGCCGATGATGGCGTGGGCTACCGGCACGATCCACCAACGGGTGCGAAAGTCGAGCGGCGATTCGTCGAGGCTGATGAGAATGCCTAGCCCCAGCGTGACCGCAGAGGTGCCGAGCGGCAGCGTGAGCCCGATATCGAGAAGCCCAGTTTTGGCCAATGAGGTGATCCGGTTTGTTCCTGGCTTCGCCCCGGTGCCTGTTGGTCGCTGCATCGAAAGCGCCGCCATGCCGCCGACGACCATCGAGATTCCTGCGGCGATAGCGGCGTAGACGAGTGAGTTGGTAAGAGCTTTGGTGGGCGAGACCGGCAGCAGGTTAACCGGGTCGGCCAACGCCGAATAGTTGGAGAGGCCGTAGCCATCGCCGGTCGAGAGCGACCGCTCGATCAGGGTCAGAATCGGCACGCCCAGCAACGCGATTGCGCTACCCGTCACCACCGCCACCAGCACCCACTGGCGGCCTTGCGGCCGGGTTGACGAGAGTCTCGCAACCGTCGAGGAATCGATGGCCCGGTTCTTCTCGGTCCGAGTTGTAACGATCACCAACAGCACCACGGCAACGAGCTGGAGCAGTGCCAACGCCGCCGCCACATCGAACTCGGTGCGGCTCACCGCGTACCGCCAGATTTCGGTCTCGACGGTTGCCAACCTCGGTCCACCCAGAAGCAAGATGACACCGAAGGAGGTAAAGGAAAAGAGAAACACGATCGATGCCGCCGAGCTGATGGCCGGGCGAAGGCGGGGGAGTGTTACCTGCAACATCGTTTGGGCGGCGGTTGCTCCCAGGACGCGAGCTGCTTCCTCGGGCCGTTGATCGAGCTGATCCCAGAAGGTGCTGACGATTCGCACCACTACGGCGTAGTTGAAGAACACGTGCGCGAGCAGCACGGCGTAGGGAGTGTGGCGCAGCACGAGTGCCCCGTCGTCGAGTCCAAAGCGGGTGAACACGGCCTCAAAAGCGCCCGCGACCACCACCGTCGGCAAGACAAAGGGAACCACGAGCAGCGCTCGAGCTACCCGCTGGCCGGCGATATCGAACCGAGCCAGCACGTAGGCAGCCGGAAGCGCCACGATGACGGTGAGCAGCGTCGACGCAACGGCCTGCCATACCGAGAACCACACGATGCCGCCGAAGGAACTCCCGGAAAGAACCTGCTGAACCCGGTCGCCGCTGGCCGAGCTGAGACCTCGCGCAATGATGGACCCAACCGGGTAGGCAAAGAACACAACGCCAAAGAGCGCCGGCAATGCGAACACTGCCCCTCGAAGGAGTCGGAACGGCATCAGCGCAGCACGAGCTCTACCCACCGCTCGGTCCACGCGTTGCGGTTCGCTTCGATCGTTTCCGGATCGATGGTGAGCGGATTCTCCGCAATTTCGGCGAACTCAACGAACTCGTCGGGAAGCTGAGCGTTCTCGATTACCGGGAAGACAAACATGTTGAGCGGCACGTCTTCTTGGAAGGTTGGGGACAGCATGAAGTCGATCAGTTGTTGGGCGGCGTCGACGTTTCCGCTGCCCTCGAGCACGCCGGCAAATTCGATCTGGCGGAAACAACTGTCGAGCAGCACGCCTGTGGGCGCCGTGTCGACCGGCGGGTCGGCGAAGATGACCTCGGCCGGTGGGCTTGACGCATACGAGGTGACGATGGGCCGGGTGCCGCCGCCGGCGATGAACTCGCCGTAGTAAGCGTCCTCCCAGCCGGCCGTGATGACGACGCCGTTGTCGCGAAGCGCTGTCCAGTAGTCCTCCCACCCGTCGCCATACTTGGCGATGGTGGCCAGAAGGAAGGCGAGTCCGGGCGAAGAGGTTTCGGGGTTCTCGGTAACGAACTGATCGGCGTACGCGGGATCGATGAGGTCGTCGAGGGAGGTTGGCGGAGGTCCGTCGAGCTCGGAGATCCAGTAGTTGGCGCACACATCGCCGTAGTCGATCGGTGTCACCCGGTGGGTCGGGTCGAGTTGAAACTCGTCGGGGACGTTCACGAGATTTGGCGACTCATAGACCGAGAAGATGCCCGCATCGAGACCCCGTTGCAGAAACGTGTTGTCGATGCCGAACATGACATCGCCGATGGGGTTCCCGGCGGTCAGTATGGCTTCGCTGACCATCTGACCCGCATCGCCCGAGGCGAGCTGTTCGACCTCGATGCCGGTTTCGTTCGTGAACGCCTCGAGCGTCTCGTCGGAAAGAGCGAACGAATCGTGGGTGATGAGCGTGATGCCCAAGGGCGTGTCTGTGGCGAGCGGCTCGTCTTCTTCTGACTTGTCTTCTTCTGAAGCGTCTTCAGCAGGAGCGGTGTCTTCAGTAGGCGTGCTGCTTGCCGGTGCTCCCGACGTCGCGATATCGCCGTCGGCCGACCCGCAGGCGCTCGCGATGAGCGCAAACAACGCGAGATACACGAGGTGATGTAGGGACAATTTCATGGCTTCCTCCGCTGGCATTATCCAGATCAGGTGTGCGGGTCGACGAGTGGTGCTCGTCCTCTCAGCCCAACGTTCTTGGGCTCCCCGGATGTATGTGGCTTCGTACCCGACGATAGCAACAGAATCTCGATGAGAGTGGGTCGGCTGGCTCGACTTAGAGCTCTTCCCGCTCGCCGTATTCGGTTTGTTCGTCGAAGTAGGCGTCGGTGCGGGGTGGAACAAAAACGCTGAGCAACTTCACGAGCATCGTTCCCACCAGCAACAACGCGAGCAGACCAAGGATGAAGAACACGGCGCCCTGCCGCCACAGGTTGCCCCAGGCCACATCGGCGTCGCATCCTTTCGAGGCTTCGGCCCGCTCGAGATCGCGGTTTCCATCATTGGTGAAGGCCTGGCCAACCTCGAGCTCGCGGATGGTGAAGGTGAGCTCGTTGCCGCCGGGACTGGTTCGAATCGTGTACCGGGTGGTTGGCAGCATCGGCGATTCGAGCGGTGTGGTGGCTTCCCAGCCGTTCGGTGTGCCACCAATGCGCATTTCGATCTGGGCCGCATTGGGCGATGGGCTTCGGCGGGTGACTTCCCAAACCACGCCATCGGAGTCTCGCAGCGACACGTCGCGGAGTGCAGGACAGTTGTCGACGATGGCCAGTACCGGTTCGCCCTCGGCGACAATCGTTACCTGAACGGGAGCGTCGGATCGCAGCGTCGCACACGAGCTAAGCACCAAAGCACCGACCAAAAACCCTGCCAGCATGACCGACCGGGAACGTGCTCGCGAGGGAAGCCCCCGAAGGGGGGTTAGGGGAGGCCCCGAGGGAGACATGCTCGAAGCGTAGTCGTCGCATGACCAGGGCCGACGTCGTGGCTGGCTCTCATGCACTACGATTCGTTCGCTTCTCACTTCGGGAATGCCACACGATCCCTATTGGAGACCCCCACATGTCAGGAATATTCGAACAACTACTTGGAATGGTCGGAACCGGAAACGAACTGGCTTCGATCTCAAACGCCATCGGAGGCGACCAAAGCGCCACACAGCGGGGAATCGCTGCTGCGCTCCCACTGTTGCTGGGCGGATTGGCAAACAACGCGCAGTCGCCGCAGGGCGCTTCGGCCCTCTTCGGTGCGCTCGACAAGCATGACGGATCAGTGCTCGGCGACTTGGCCGGACTGCTCGGCGGCGCTGCAGGTGGCGGCGGCGGTGGTGGTGGGCTTGCCGATGGCGCCAAGATCCTCGGACACATCTTTGGTGGGCGCAACGACAACGTTGCCTCGGCCGTGTCGCAGAAGAGTGGCCTCGATATGGCGACCGTGATGCGCCTGCTACCAATCCTTGCGCCCATCGTCATGGGATTCATTGGCAAGATGCGCAACGAGAACTCCCTCGACCAGAATGCGGTCTCGCAGCACCTGGCCCAGGAAAAGTCCACGGTTGCCGAGTCCGAGCCGGCCCTCGGTGGCCTCCTCGGCATGCTCGATGCCGACGGCGACGGAAACGTCATGGAAGAGATCGGCGGCCTGCTCGGTGGCGACACCGGTGGCCTCGGCTCAATTCTTGGCCAGGTTCTCGGCGGCGGAAAGTAACAACTCTCTCGCTGGATCTTCCTGGCTCCCTCTACCAGCTTCTCTACGGAATGTCCCGTAGGAATGGGTGGAGGAGCCGGGTGATCTGGTCAGCATGGGTCTGATGCGCGTTGTGTCGAGCGCCCTCGATGACCGCCAGGGTGTTCTTGGGAATTCGAGCCTCCATCAGCAGCGCGGCGCCGTTGAAGGCGACGTCGTCCTCGCCAACCATGATGAGCGTTGGAGCATCGACCTCTTCGAGTCGGTCAAACACCATCGAATCGCGGATAAGGCCAAGATTGCAGGCCACCGGCTCGATGCCGAGTTCGTCGGCGCTCGCCATGGTCTTGTCGTTCCAGTCGACCTGAGCCACCGGGTTTTCGAAGCCTGCCGCCGCGCCGATTACCGCGAGGCCGCGAACCGCGTCGCTTCGTTCAATCGCATAGCTCAGCGCCAGGTAGCCCCCAAAGCCGTGGCCAACGATCACCGGAACCTCGCCGATCTCGCGATGCTCGGCGATGATTTCGTCGATGTCCTCAAGGCATCGGTCGCGCCGATACGCAGCGGGATCTGGCGGGGTTGGGGATCCGCCGTGGCCGAGAAGATCGGGGCAAACGACCCGAAACGCCACCGACAGACGGGTGGCGATGTCGTCCCAAATGGCCGAACTATGTCCCATGCCGTGCAGACAAATGACCAGAGGACCTTCGCCAACGTCGCTCACAACAAGTCGCATGACGGTAAGGCTACTGTGAGCACATGGCAGAAACATTCAACGGCACGGCAGCACTTGCGCAGGCGGTTGGGGCCACCTTGGGTCCCACCGAGTGGTTCACGATCGACCAGGGGCGTATCGATGCCTTTGCCGATGCAACACTCGATCATCAGTGGATTCATGTCGATCCCGCCGCAGCGGCCGACGGGCCATTCGGTACCACCATCGCCCACGGCTATCTCACCATGTCGCTGGTCAATCACTTTCTGCCGCAGCTCATGGAAGTTCAGAACGTCTCGATGGGCATCAACTACGGCGTCAACAAGGTGCGGTTTCCTTCGCCCGTGCCCGTCGATTCCAGGATCCGGGCCACCGGCACCATTGCCGAGGTCACCGACGTCGCCGGAGGGGTGCAGGCGGTCGTGGCGGTGACGGTCGAAATCGAAGACGTAGCGAAACCGGCAGCAATCGTCGAGACGGTTTCTCGATTCATCGACTAGTGCTTCGGCCTCGGCGGGGTCGGGACGGTACGCTAGAGGCGTGGCAAAAAGAAAACGTCGTGGCGGTACCGCCACTCTTGCACCCCCTTCCGATCCGCCGATCACACCAGGCATTCAGTCGCTTCGTCGCGCGGTGCCAGCAACGATCGAACTTCCGCCCTACGCAAAAACGGGTGAGCCTGGCCCCTCGCGATCGCCCCTGACTCGAACTGACGACGAGATCGCTCGGATGCGTCGAACCGGCGCCAAAGCGGCCGAGATTCTGATGATTGTGGGCAGCCATGTTGCGCCCGGAGTGACCACCGACGAACTCGATCGAATTACCCACGAAGAGGCCCTGAAGCGCAACTGTTACCCGAGTCCGCTCAACTATCGCGGGTTCCCCAAGTCGGTTTGTACCTCGATCAACGAAGTGATCTGCCACGGAATCCCCGATAGTCGACCCCTCGCCGAGGGCGACATCATCAACATCGATGTCACCGTGTTCTGCGAAGGGGTCCATGGCGACACCTCGACCACCTTTATCGCTGGCGAAACCGACGAGTTCTCCAAAACGTTGGTTGCCGAAACCCGACATGCGCTGTATGCCGGCATGGACGTCCTTCGACCGGGTTCGCCGGTGAGCTCCATCGGCCGGGCCATCGAGAGTCACGCCAAAGCCCACCAATTGGGCGTCGTCCGTGAGTTCATTGGGCACGGTGTTGGTACCGATTTCCACGGCGGTCTGCAGATACCTCACTACTACGACCGCCGAGCAAACACCCGTATCGAGCTTGGCATGAGCTTCACCATCGAACCGATGCTCACGCTCGGCGCCCCCGACATGTATATGTGGGACGACGACTGGACCGCCCTCACCGTCGACGGTCGCCGCACGGCGCAGTTCGAGCACACGATGGTGATGGCCGACGACGGCGTCGACGTGATGACTGTTACGCCTGCGGGCGAGTGCGCTCACGACATGTACCGCTAGCCGTGGCCGACTCTTCAGCCGAAGGTTCGGCTACAACCCGCCTACTTCTGGTTCGCCATGGCGAGTCTCAGGTCACCGTCGACCGGGTCATCGGCGGTCCCAAAACCTGTAGCGGACTCTCTGCGCTCGGAAAACAGCAAGCCGAGGCGCTGCGACAGCGTCTGGTCGACGCCCCTTTTGAAGCGCACAACGTGTGGGCCAGCACCATGCCTCGCGCTATCGAGACCGCCCAGATCATCCTGCCAGCGCTTGGCGACCACGAGCTACAAATCGACGCCGATCTCGAAGAGCACCGCCCGGGCGAGGCCGATGGTCTGCCGTTTGCCGACTTCGGCGACGTGTACGAGATGTTCGACTTTGTCGACGAGCCATTTCGCCCCATGGCGCCGGGGGCCGAATCGCTCGCCGGGTTCCATCACCGGGCTGGTAACGCACTCCATGCGGTGGTCGAAAAGCATCGGGGAGAATCCACGGTCGTGGCTTGCCATGCCGGTGTTGTCGATGTTGCGTTACGCACTTTTCTGGGATTGGGGCTGCGTCCAACCTTCGACCTTCATACGCTCAACACGTCGTTGACCGAGCTGAAGCGCGACGACGATCGCGACCGCTGGGCACTGGTTCGCTACAACGATGCAGCCCATCTAGCTGGGCTTCCGTCGGCCACAAATCTCTAACCGGTTCTCTGATCTGGGCCGAAGTCGAAAAACCTCAGCGTGGACGAAGTGCAGCCGATAGAGCTACCGTCACCCCAGCGAGGTATCGCCTCGGCTTCTCGAGCAATCCTCTCTACCCATCTTCTCTACCCATTGGAAGGTCCCCACCATGACAAGTCTTGCCACCATCGAAGGCATTGGTCCCAAGTACGCAAAAGCAATGGCCAAGTGCGGCATCAAAACCACCGAACGCCTTCTCAAAGACTGCGGCTCGAAGGCCGGTCGCTCAGCTGCTGCGAAGGACTCGGGTTGCACCGAGAAGCAGATCCTCGGATGGGTCAACCGGGCCGACCTGATGCGCATCAAGGGCGTCGGCGAGGAATACAGCGACCTGCTCGAGCTGGCCGGTGTCGATACCGTCAAGGAACTTCGCACCCGCAACGTCGAGAACCTCCACGCCAAGATGCTCGAGGTAAACGCCAAGAAGAAGGCGGTTCGTCGTCCCCCGTCACTCCCCGAGGTAAAGCGCTGGGTTGCCCACGCCAAGAAGCTCAAGCCAGCCGTCACCCACTAGTGGTGACGAGATCTCCCGGAGATCTTTACTGACCATTCTGGTACCAGGCTCGTAGCCGGCGGAATCCTTCCTCGAGGGAGACCGCCGGCTGCCAACCAAGTGCTGTCTGTGTTTCTCGTTGGTCAAACCAGTGAGCAGTCGAGAGTTGCTCGGCCAAAAAGCTTGTGAGCGGCGGATCGTTGTCGGAGCCCGACCGATTCCACACCGACTCGATGAGCTGGCCGCCTCGAAACGCCGCTCGCGTCGGAACGCGCCGCATATGCGTGGCAACACTCGATGCTTCGACGATCTGTTCGAGTAGTTCGCGCACGGTCCGTGGTTGGTCATTCGATACCACGAAGGCGCGACCGCCAAGCGTTGGTGCTTGATCGAGCGCGGCGACTAACGCATCGCCCGCATTGTCGATGTAGGTGCTGTCGATAAGCGCGCTTCCGTTGCCGATTAGGGCGAGCCGACCCTGCTTTGCCCGCTCGACGATTCGACCAACCAGCTGGGTATCGCCTGGCCCCCACACCAAGTGTGGACGGATAGCTACGATCGGGCATTGGTGCGTACTCTTGCGCAGCGCAAGAAGTTCGGCCGCCGCTTTGGTGGTGGCGTAGTGCCCTCGAGTTGCGGTGGGATCGGCGGTTCCTGCCGACGCACCAACAAGTGCGCTGCCGGCGTGAGCTACCGAGGGCGATGACACATGGACCACTCGGCTGACCCCGCCGCGTTGCGCCGCTTCGATCACGTTGCGGGTGCCGTCGACGTTGATCTCCCGAAACGATGCCTCGGAGCCAACCACCCCCACCTTCGCCGCGAGATGAATGACCGAGTCGACGCCTCGCATCGCCCGGTCGACGGCGTTGGGGTCGGTGAGATCGCCCAGTACTTCGCTTGCGGCGATCGACCCGGCCGAGCGTTGGAACGACACGACGTCGTCGCCCCGGTTGGCCAGCCGCTCGATGACCGAGGCTCCGAGCAGACTCGTGCCGCCGGTGACGAGCACGCGCATTAGTTTCCAGCCAGGTGAATCGATGCCTGTTGGGCGATAAATCGACGGTCGATCTTTGAGTTATGCCGTTGGTCAACCGGGATCGTGGGGGCTACGAGGACCGCCGCGACATCGATAGCGGGCCCGCAGTGAGCGGCCACTGCGGCACGGACCTGTTCGCGAAGGTTTGGCGTTGCTTCGGTGAGCTTGCGGGGCGGTTGATCAGGCTGGATAACCAACACGACCACCTGGGATCCGACGGGTCCAACACCCACGGCAGCGACCTGGGTAACGCCGTGGATGGATTGCGCTGCCTGTTCGAGCGACACCGGGCCGAGCGGCCCGTCACTGGTGGTGATCACGTGTTCGAGTCGCCCCGCAATCCAGAGCAAGCCGTCGCGGTCCAACATGCCAATGTCGCCACTTCGATGCCATCCGCCGGGTAGCGACGATTGATGGTCGGTGTACCAGAGACGGTCGTAGCGGTCCTTGGTGTGCGCGGCGTGAACCATCACTTCGCTGAGAACCCCATCGTCGGTTGTGGGATCGTTCGCGGTTTCGCCAAGGTTGTTGACGGGGTACAGCCAGGTCCAAAGGCCGGGCACAAGAGTTCCAACGCAGACGCCGCCGCCCGTCGGGTTGTTGCGTTTGTCGTCGAGGCCTCGTACCGAAATGTCGGCGACTGGGAGAACCTCGGTCATGCCGTAGGGGGTGTGGGCTTCGGCGTTGCGAAACACTTCGGCGGTTCGGCGCAGAAGGTCTTCGCCAATCGGTGCGCCGGCGGAGAGAAACAACCGCACTGCGTCGAACGCCGAGCGGTGCGCCGAACTCAGCGCTCCCTGGGTGGCCAGGACGTTGGTGAGCGCAGCTGGCGAGGCAAACACCAGCGTGGCATCGGCTGCGGCGGTTGCGTCGCCTAACGCCGAGGCCGTAAGCGTTGCCGGTTGGGTAATGTCCATGTCGGGGACCACGCTGGTGATCCCAAGGGCTGGCCCGTACAAGGCAAAGGGTGCAAAGGCTGCGACAAGTCGATCGTCCGCCTCGATCTCGTACACCTCACGCAAGAGATCTCGCTGGGCCTGCACCTGATGGTGGCGGTAGACGACACCCTTTGAGGGGCCGGTGGAGCCTGAAGTGAAAACTACCGCTGCGTCGTCGTCGTCGTCGGGAAGCGGTGGGCGGTTGTCGACGGGTCCTCGGCCCAGTTCTTCGAGGTCGGCGAGCGACGTCTCGACACCCAGCAGCCGCCGCTCCAGGTTGTTGAGCGGTATCACGCTGATCCGTCGGCCTGGCCAGCGCAATGCCTTTGCGCCGCGGAGGGCGCGATCGATCCCGATGAGAAAATCGGGGGCCGATGACTTGAGCGCTCGGCTCATGTTCTTCGGGCCGAGCCCCGAGTCGACCAGCACGATTACGGCACCGATCTTCCAGCACGCGTACAACGCAACGTTGAGCTCGATGCCCGGTTCAATCATGAGCGCCACGCGGTGACCTTTGGCGACGCCGTGTCGAGCAAGCCCAACCGCAACGTTGTCGACTCGCGAGGAAAGCTCGGCGAACGAAGCGGTCGTTGCGTTGCCGTCGACGATTTCGATAACGCCCGGGCGTTGGCTGGCATGCAGTCGGTCGAGTTCGTGCCAGAGCGGAACGCGTTGGGTACGTGCTTGCGGGGGCTCAGTCGACGGCCGGCGCTGCTCGCCGAGCCAGGCGAAGAACGCCCCGGCAACGTCGGCGTCTTCGACCACGAAGTGGCTGGCACCGACGAACCGGTGCACATCGGCGTGGGGGAGTCGAGCCTCGAGGTCGTGAAGATAGAGGTCGGAGAACACTGGATCCGATGGTCCCCACAGCAGTAAGGCCGGGATGTCGCGAAGCTCGGCAAGGCCATCGGCGATGGCGGCCAGCGGCGCATAGCTCGGATGGCTGGGGTCGAGAGGGATGTCTTCGACAAAGTCGCCGATGGCTTGGCGGCGCTCGGCGGTGCGATACGGCGCAAGCAACGCTTCTCGTACGCCTTTGGCGAGTCGGGGTCGCGACAGCTCGATCGCTCCGTGCACGAAGGTGGCGGAGTTGACGGTGGTGGCTTGAAACAGGCCTGGAGTGCGTGCGGCTCGAATAAGACTCGGGGCGGGTGACCCTTCGGGCTGATGCACCGCAGTGTTGGTGAGCACCACCCCTTGGAGCTGGTCGACATGGCGAAGCGCCCAGCCAAGCGACACGGGGCCGCCCCAGTCGTGTGCGATGGTGACGACAGGACCCTGAATCTCAAGGTGATCGGTGAGGGCGCACAGGTCGTCGACTCGAGCGACAAGGCGACGTTGGACGCCGGTTCGCTCGGAGAAACCCATGTCGAGCTGGTCGACAGCGATGACCCGCACATCGCTGGGAGCACCGGCCAGTACCGACCGCCAAAGGTACGACCACGACGGGTTGCCGTGCACGCACAACACGGTGAGGCGAGGTTCGCTCGAAGAGGTGTCTTCGCCGGCGCTGCTATCGAGTAGGTGCCAGGTTCGGTCTTGGCCCGTGTGATCGGGCGCGGTGATGAGCCGCGACCATTCGGGGCGAAGCTCCGAGAGCCCCGCCGGAGGAAACTCCGCCGGAGCCGGTAAACCCTTGGTCACCAGATCAGTTCGATAACCGACGCGTTGATGCCCGAGCCAGCTCCCATGCAGAGAACTTTGTCGCCGTCGACGAGCTTCTCGGAGATTTCGGCCAGCGTGAAGGGAATGGCCGCCGGGCCGATATTTCCGAACTCGGGGAAGGTGCGAACAACGCGTTCTTCGTCGAGCCCGAGCAGATCGATCATTGCCTGGGTGTGCACTTCAGAGATCTGGTGGAGGATGAAGGCGTCGGCGTCGTTCCAGTCGGGCCGGTCGGCTTCATCCCAGCAGACCTTGACGACGCCGGTTCCGGCATCGAGGAGGGCACGGGTGTCGGTGCGCATTTTCTCGAGCGAGCCCACGCAGAGCTCGTGGTACTCGGTTGCAGCTCGAAAGAATCCGCCGACCACTTTGTGGCTGCCTGGGTTTTCTGAGTGGCGGCCAAGGACCATGGCGGCTGAGCCTGATCCGAGGGTCAGCGAAGCGAAATTCTCGAAGAGGTCGTCGATGTTGTCGCTGGCGTCGAGGCGATCGATGGTGTTGCCATGGATCTCGCGGGTGCCCTCGCCATCGACCACGAGCGCGTAGTCGATCTGTCCGCTTTCGATCAGCACGCCGGCCAAGTGCATTGCGTTGAGGAAACCAAGGCAAGCGTTGCCAAGGTCGTAGTTCATGCAGCTCGATGGCATGCCGAGGGTGTTGTGGACGGTGACGGCACTCGAAGGCTCGAGCCGCTCACGGCAGACGGAGGTGTCGACAAGAAGGCCGATGTTTTCTCGGTCGACGCCGGAACGTTCGAGCGCCAGTTCGCCCGCCGCCGCCGCAGCGTCCATGAAGCTGAACCCTTCGGGCCATTGGCGACGTTTGCTGATTCCAGCAAGGCTCTGAAGGAGGCCGGGTTTGGCGTCGACCCGCTCATAGAAGTCGGCGAGACGGAGATCGATGTCGTCGGAGGTGACTACTTCGGGTGCGTGCACGTTCGCGAGAGATACGACCGCTACGTCGTTGAAGGTAAAGCTTGCATTCCCGGCCATGAGGCCCCTCTCAATTACCGAACACGGAGTTTGTCACGTACCGGACAAAAGGTCTTGTTCGGCCAAGCCCTGTTCGGGTACGGCTTTCAGACCGCATCTGGAGACCGTTGGTTACATCTATGCTGCGCTGGTGCTTCCACTCATTTGTATCGATGTCGACGGAACCCTCGTTGGGCCATCTGGCGAACCAACCGAGGCGGTTTGGGAGGCAACCGACAAAGCGGTTGGGCGAGGCCAACACCTTGCGCTTTGCACGGCTCGGGGGGCGTTCGGGAAGTCGTGGGACTACGCCGTGAGGCTCGATCCCAACGGGTGGCACATTTTTCATGCCGGTGCGTCGCTGCTCCACGCGGGCACCGGCGAGGAGCGAAACCTGTCGCTTACAACCGACCAGGTCAACGCCTGTGCGGCGGTTGGCGCTGAGAACGATTGGGTGGTCGAGTTCTACGAGACCCGACGATACGTGGTCGACTCTGACCATCAGTCGGCGGTCGATCACGCCGCCCTGATGGGGGTACCGTTCGAGCGGCGACCGCTCAGCGAACTCTCGAATAACCTGTCGAACAACCTCTCGAACAGAATTGTGCGGGTACAACTCATCGTGCCGGTCGAGGATTCGGCCGATGCCTTGGCCGCTGCGCCTGAAGGTACGCAGGCCACGTCGGCGACGTCGCCCGTTCAGCCCGGCGTGGCGTTCGTGTCGATCACCAAGGCCGGTGCAAACAAAGGCACCGCCATCGAACGCCTCGCCGCTGAAATCGGTACCACGGCGGCTCGAACCATGATGATTGGTGACGGGCACAACGATGTCCTGGCCCTCGAGGCTGTCGGCTACCCGGTAGCGATGGGCAACGCCGACCAACACGCCCTAGCCGTCGCCGACCGGGTAGTCGCCGATGTAGAGAACGACGGCGTCGTCGAAGCCCTAGAACTCTCCCTGACGCTCTAACAAAACGAAAGACGGTGTCTGGAACCGTCTTTCGTTTTGGTTAGGGCTCGACGAGGGAGAAGGTGATTTCTCGCTTTTCGGGGATGGCCTCGTCGAGGCGGACCTGAACTTCGGCGCCGAGGTCGGCGGCGCTGGTGGCGATTCGGGCGACGACGGCCGGGTCTTTGAGTTGAATTTTCGACCGGTTGTCGTCCTCGTCAACATCGACAACCACCGCATCGAACGTCTTGCCCTTATGAGGCTGAAGCACCACGGCTTCTACGAAGTCGACGATGGCTTTTTCGAGCCGGCGATCCTTTGAGACGCCTCGACCCATCGCCGAGGGAATCTCCGGCAGTGCCGAGAGCGCCCACTCGGGCGTGTCGTAGCCGCCGCAGAGCGCCAGGATGGCCTCGTTGGCGTACCGGTCGGCGACCCGGCGCAGCGGGGCGGTGACGTGGGCGTACTCGGACGCGATGGCCGAGTGGGTGCGGAGCTCGGGGAGATCGCCGTTAAAGGCTACATAGCCAGCACCGCGCAGGGCTCGGGCAGACTGGGTCAGCAGCGCAGCTTCGCGGGCGATGTTGGGGTCGAGTTCGCGAACCCGGTCGGCGTACTTCATATCTTTGGGCCAGTCGATACCCAGCGCCTTGGCGGCCTCTCGAATCGACCGCACGGTTCGGCCGTAGGGCTCGGGAAGCGTGCGCAGAAGGCCATGGCCGCCGTCGAGCATGATTTTGGCGGCGGCGATGCCGGTGAGTAGCGAGATCTGAGCGTTCCACCCTTCGACTGGTCGGCTGATGTCGTATTCGAGCACGAACGTACCGTCGTCCTGGTGCACCACTTCTTGGGAAGGCAGCGACAGGCTCACGGCGCCTCGCTCGGCTTCGAGGGCTTCGCGCAGTTGCCCGATGGTCTTTAGGAGGGCGAGCGATTCGTGGGCTGTGCCGTTATCGATGCGATCTTGCGCGGTCTGATAGTCGAGCTGCTCGCGGCTACGAACCGTGGCCCGTTCGAGGTGGGCGTGCTCCAGCCGGCCTTCGGCGTCGAGGTCGATTGTCCAGAGCAGCGCGGGCCGGTCCTTGTCGGCCAGCAAGCTCGCCGCGCCTTCGCTGAGTTCGACGGGGTGCAGAGGGGTGCGCATGTCGGGGCTGTAGAGCGTGACGGCTCGTTCCAGAGACTCCGCCGAGATGGGGCCATCGTGGGCGATGAACGCGGCGACGTCGGCGATTGCATAGAAGACCCGAAATCCGCCATCGCGGCGTTCGGCGGCGTAGGCCTGGTCGAGATCCTGACTACCGGGAGGGTCGACGGTAACGAACTCGATGTCGCGGCGGTCGATCACCGATGTCGAGGTTGGGACGCCAGCAGGAAGACGCGGCCCATTCTTTGCCGAATCGGCCGCCTCCTCCAGCACCGCCGCGGAGAAACTGCCGGGGATCTCCAGCTGTGAGCGAATGGTGTCGAAACCATCGATGAATGGCGACTGGGGTGGACAGCGAATCGGCAGCGTTGGCATACCCGAAAGGGTACCGAGACTTACTCGATGATCGACGCTCTATCGGTACGTGCCAGGGTGATCCAGGTCTTCCCGGGATTGAGCTCGACCAGATTGTCGTCGGCATCGCGGAAAACCGTGTGGCTTTCCAATGTTGGCCGATTCCAGGTGCCCTCGATGAGTTTGCCGTCAAGCAGCATCCATGCTGGTGCGCCGCCCACCATGATCGCCTCGGGCGATCGCCCGTCGGCGGCACTTGGTCGGTACCCGACAAACTGGATGATGACGTTGGGCGGAGCCACCTGCACGCCGTCGGAGTCGACGTGGCGAGAGCCATTCTGGCTCCGAGCCCAGCCGGTTCCGTTCCATCGGTACTCGATATCGGTATTGCTGAATGGCACCGTTACACCAACAACATCCTTTGCTCCCTCGGGCAGCGCTTCGCCAGGCGACCGGAACCGAAGTTGAGGCGGCGGCGTGGTGGAGCGGTCGCCAGCCCGGTCGTAGAGCTCGACGGTGCTGGTGAACAGGTTGTGGGGTGCTCGCCGACCAGATTGGCGTGAGTAGGCGCCGCTTTCGGCGTCGTGCCCCACATCGATGAGCGTCGAGTTACGCAGCGCCTGTCGAGAGCCCTCGTTGCCTCCCGAGCTGGCAAACAACGGCGACCGGAGGTTCGAGAGAATCTCGATATCGGAGGTGCGGACCGAACGAATAGGCCCAACCGGGTCGGAATCTTCGGAGTGGAAGATGGCCACCAGACGGGTGCGGCCGTCCTCGACCTGCTCCTCGAAGACGATGTCGGCCTGGTTGATACCGGTTTGGGGTCGGGCGGCGTCGACGTTGTCGATCTTCACCGCGAGGGCGGGCCGGTCGGTGACCGGACCGGGGAGCCCGGTAAGGACCCAGTTGCTTTCGAGCTGTTCGAGCCACTCGATGCGCTGATCGATGATTTCCGCGTCCTCGTTGAGCACGCTGAGTTTCGATGCCGCTGACGCCCGGGCGCTCCGAGCGGCATCGAGCTGGGAGAAGCGAGACCGCTGGCTGTTGCGAAGTTCGTCGACCGCGTCGCCAAGATCGCGTAGCCGCTGCCGGGCTCGTTCGACTTCGTTGCCGGCGTCCTCCACCACCACGCTATAGAGCTGCTGACGGCTTTGGGGTTCGATGTCGACATCGATGCTGTCGATCTCGCCGAGGAGACCCTCGCTGGCCTGTTCGCTGTCGACGAACCGTGCGATAGCCGCCTCCTGTTGGATTCGTTGCGGCACATCTCGCTCTTCGACAGCCCGAGTCAGGTCGTCGAGAAGGAGCTCGAGTTGGAGCTCGGTGGAGGCAACGCCCTTGGACAGTTCAGCGATTTCTTCGTCGGCATCGGCAAGCGTTGCCTCGGCGGCGGCGATGTCGCCGGGCAGTGTGGCGCGTCGTTCGCGCAACTTCTCGAGATCGGTGAGCTCGGCCGACGGAAGGTCGGCGTCGTCTTGGGCCGAAGCTGGCGACGTTGGGCCAACAATCGACGCCAACAGACTCAAGACCATCAGAGTGACGGCGGCAATCCTCAGCACCCGTCTATGGAACCATGAAACGCGTTCGTTTCCTCGGCAGAAGCACCGCAATAAGGCAAAAGGGCTAACCCTGATACGGAGGGAGACCCTACTGTCCCTGATACGGAGGGAGACCCTCCATTGCCCGCAACGTGTTGATCCTTGACGCCAACGGCGGATGGGTATCGAACATGTCGTTAAATCTGCGGCCGCGATGTCCCTTCTGGTGATCGTCGGGCGTTTCGATCCACAGATGCGACGTGGCGTGCGAGGTACGTCGCACCACAGATCGGTCGGCATCGAGCTTCTCCAAAGCCATCCGAAGACCAGCCGGGTACCGAGTGATCGCCACGGCCGTTGCATCGGCAAGCGCTTCTCGTCGGCGGCTCACTGCGGCCTTGAGCATCGCTGCAGCTACGGGCGCAAGAATCGCCACAACCACGAGGCCCACGATGGCCATTGGGTTGTCGTCGTCGTCGTTTCCTCGACCTCCTCCGAAATACAGGAGCCGCCAAAACAGATCGACGATGATGGCGATGCTTCCGGCCGTGGCGACCGCAACGGTCATGACCCGGATGTCGAGATTGCGAATATGGGCCAGCTCATGGGCCATGACCCCCTCAAGCTCGTCGCGGTTCATCGTGGCGAGCAGACCGGTGGTGGCGGCCACGGCGGCGTTCTCGGGGTTCTTGCCGGTGGCAAAGGCGTTCGGGGCATCGTCGTGGACCACAAAGACCCGAGGTTTGGGAATACCGGAGGCAATGGCCAACGCTTCGACGATGTTGTGGAGTTGGCCGAATTCCTCTTGCGATGCCGGAACTGCACCGGTGCTCTTGATGGCGATGTTGTCCGACTGCACGTAGCCCATGAACGACGAGCTGCCGGAGAAGGCGAGGGCGATGATGACCCCGATGACTCCCGCTTGGAGCACTGCCGACACCGTTACCGACACGATCGACAGCAGCGCGAAGAACCCAAACATGAGAAACCATGTGTCGCGGCGATTCGCCGCGGCGAGGGCGTCGAAGTCGAGGCGTTCAGTCACCCGCCCCACGGTAGAGGTTTCTAGACCCGACCGGGCGGCGTGATGCGTCTTGTTGGATTGTCAGGCGGGGACGTATCGATCTCGACGGGGCCTTGTGTGGACGACGACACACGATGCGGCACACCAAGCTGATCGAGAATAGAGGTGAGGCGGGCGACCTCGGCGGCGTTTCCGCCAACGATCACCGCTGAGTCGGCGAGTGTCGCGAACTCAAGACTGAGTTGGGTGAGCGCAACATCGGGGCCGCTCAGCACCAGGTGATCGACCATTGGTCGCACCTGGTCGACGATGCTCGCCACTTGCAGCCGGGTGAGTCCTCCGGAGGCAATTCGGATAAGGCGTCCGGAAGCGGTAGGAATAGAGCTCACTGCGTTGCCGAGATCATGGCTTCCGTCGGCCGCAAACCTGATGGTGGGCTCCGAAAGATCGGCGTAGAGATGGGCGACGTTTCTGCCCAACTCACAGGTGTCGAGAGCCAATTCGAGCGCTACCTGGTGGGCGGCCGCAACATCGTCGACGGCCAACACCGTAACGACGTCAGCTTCTCCCGCATGTGCCATGATCACAAACTACACGAGAGAACATGAAACATCACCAACTCGGCAGACTTATGGGCGACTTCATCGGCGCTGGCAGGTCGGACACAACGTGGTGGTACGAGCGTCGTACACCCGTTTCACCAGCAGGTCACCGCAGCGTTCGCAAGGCTCGCCGTAGCGCCCGTAGCAGCGCAAATGGAACTGGTTGGAGCCTTCGCCCCCGTCGGGTGTTCGATAGTCGCGGAGCGTCGTGCCGCCGTTTGCGACCCCCTGGGTCATCACCTCTTCGATGGCATCTCGGAGCCGACGGGCTCGAGGTCGCGAGAGCGACCGGGCTCCGGGATGAATCTGGGCTATCCAGCAGGCTTCGTCGGCGTAAATGTTGCCAACCCCTGCCACCGGGCGCTGGCTGAGTAACTGGGTTTTGATGCGCCGCGAACTGGCTTTGAGGGCAGCGTGAAAGTCGTCGCCGTCGAAACCTGATCCGAATGGTTCGGGGCCCAGCTGGTGCAGCGTGGTGATCGACGTATAGTCGCCGGTGGGCACCACCCGCAGACGGCCGAATCGTCGTACGTCGCGAAACATCAGAAGTCGATCGAAGGTGGGGGAGTTCCGGGCCTCGATTCGCCAGACTGCCCGTAGGTAGGGATCGCGTTGGACGGCGGTCTCGAGTTGATCCGGCGGTTCATTGCCGAGCAACAGTTGGCCGGTCATTCCTAGGTGCACGACCAGTTCGGTCTGGTCGTTGGTGCCGAGCAGGAGATACTTGCCGCGACGGTCGACCGTGATGAACGTTGAGCCGAGCACATCGAGCGCCGGCGTGAATTTGGCCGACGGATGGCTCCACGCTTCGGCGACGCGAAGGCCATCGAGTTCCGGGGCGAGGGCCCGGCGAACCGTCTCGACTTCTGGGAGCTCTGGCACCTGCCTACGTTAGCGGGCACCGAAACGCGTAGTGTTTCGCGCCGTGAGCGCTACCGACCCACCAACGACGACCCAACAGGTTCTCGCCGATGCCGAGGATCTTCACGATCTCGATGCCGCACGAGCCGAACTGTGGGTATCGGGTTTGCTCGCCGACCTCTCCACCGATGAACTCGCTCATCTTCTTGAAGCTCTTCAAGAGGACAGCGACCATACGTCTCGGCTGCTGGCGGCGGTGATTTCGGTGGTCGCTGACGCTGACGTTGCTGCCCGGGCGGCCAACATTTGTTCTCCTGCCGACATCGCTGAGTCAGCAGCGTCCTCTCTGCCGGTCTGGGCATCGCTCCTGGGGAGGTCCGTGCCCGTCGACGCTCGAGCCGTGGTGGTCGATGGAGTTCGTCGGTCGGTCATCGTTCGATTCGCTCACGGCGACGAAGATCGGCACCTCATGCTGGTCGAACTCGACGGTGTCTCTGAAAACAGTGTTTCTGAAAACAGTGTTTCTGAAAACAGTGTTTCTGAAAACAGTGTTTCTGAAAACAGGGTTGCCGACCTGCGCTTTGCACCCGATGGCCTCTTCGACGACGAGCTTGGCGATGAATCGATCGAGTTGGTTCCCTTGCCGCTCGATGGGTTGGGCCAGGAACTGAGCGAGGCGCTGGCACTGGCCGATCTCAACACCCCGTCGGTTGCCCTCAACCGACTGGTCGCCAGACGACGTCTCGAATCGCTGGGTGCTGATCTTTCGCAACCCGCCGCTACCTCGTCGACAGCATCAGATGGGGGTGCACTCGCGGATAGGTCTGGCGCCGACCCCGGAGTCACTCCAGCGGATCAGGAGGGCGATGCAGCTGCGGTAGAACTTCTTGAGTCGGCTCTTGCAAAGCACTTTGCCACCGATGGTCCGAGCGTCGACGCCTATGCCGAGGTGGCAAGCAAGCTTCGTGAGGGCGTGTCCAGCTCAGGCGAAGGTGCCGACATCGCGTCGGTCTTTGCGGCCGGGGGGCTCGAAGGGTCCGAAGGCGATGAGTCGCTGGTGCTGCGGTTTGTTTCGGCCTACGCGACGCCGCATGATCTCGAGGCGTTCTCTCCCGAGGAGCGCGAGGCAATCGGTCATCTTGAGTGGGCCGACTGGCTCGGAGCCGTGATCGGCCTCACCCGAGCAGGCGCGGGAACCGAGGTGTCGCCGCAGGGCATGGTGAAGGCCATCAATCGATGTCCCGAGATCACCACCACCATTCCCAAGGCCGATGCCGAGTTCGTGGCGTGGTCGTTTGAGCTCACGCTTCACGCGTGGAGCCTGGCGGGGGTTCTTGACGACGACGAGCAGCTCACCGGGTTTGGGGCCGCGGTTCTGCCCCGGGCCTACCGAGCCACTTGGCGTCGCGACTAGGTACCGTTGCGACTAGGTACCGCCGACGGTTTTGCGGGTCCGGCCTCGGGTTTTCGCCGAGAAGGCTCGACCGGCAAAGAGCAGACCGGCAAAGATCATGGCGATCAAGATACCGAAACCAAAGAGCTGACGGGTTGGCGCCGGCGGTTCGGTGGTGAGGGTTGGCAGCGCAAGGTCGCTGGTGCTGGTGTCGGCGGGCACGGTGACGTTGTTGCCATCGTTGATGGCGAAGGCCCGACCGGTAAATCGGCCCCAACCGCGATCGTTGAGCAAACCGCTGAGTTCTTCCGATGATGCGGCCTTGCCATCGTCGAGTGCCAGCTGAAGATGGAGCAGATCCTGCCCCCGTGGACCAACGACCGCTTGGAGTACGGCGATTTCGTCGTAGCCTTCGTCGGTAACAAACTCGACGCCGTTGACATCGACGCTGCCACCGGTGGCGCTGATGGGTACGCCGAGCTCTCGAAGTTGATCGGTTGACCCTCCCACGAGAATCCCCGGCAATTCGCTCGAGACCACGTCGTCCCAGCTGGCGATCTGGGGTTCGAGAATGATTGGACTTGCCGACTGCATAACGGCAAGGAGGTTGGAAGTGACCTGCAGATCAGCGGCGGATTGGCCGGGACGGATGGTGAATCCCTTTAGCAGGCTCTGCGGGAACCGGTCGAGCGACACGGGCAACGATTGGCCGTAGTCGACTTCGACCCACGAGCTGGCGTCGAGCTGTAGTTCATGGGTAGGAAGCCCAAAGCCACATTCGATGGGCAACTCCGAGCGCACGACCACGATGTTCTCGCGTGCAAGGTCGGTACCGACGATCTCAAGTTCGGTATCGAATCGTCCGGCGTTGTCGAGTTCGACGGTGGTGAGAAGGTCGTCGTTTACCCAGATCGTGACGATCGGTTCCACATCGGCGGCCGTTGCGGCGAGCAGCACGCCGCCGAGACGCACGCGAATCCGGTTTACCGGTTGACCGAAGCGGGCCTGGGGGAGTGGCAGTACCAGTTGCAGGCGAAGAGCATCCGACGCTTCAAGGTTTCGCACGCCAGCGTCACGAAGTGTCCGGCGTCGGTCGAGTTCTTCGGTGACGACCTTACGCTCACCCAAGGTGTCGACGTCGTCGCTGCTGATAAGGCGGATCTCGGGCGAGTTGATCGATGAGGCAAGGTCGCTCAGCAGTCCTTCGGGTCCAGAGAGCTTCAGATAGGCGAGCGTGCCGTTGTTCTTCACTTCCACCCGTCCGGTCGATGCGCTGCGAAGCACGATGCTGCGAGTGAAGGGGTCGCTGTCGATCTGGGAGAAAAGGTCATCGCCGATTTCGGTGACTCGAAATTCGGGGGTGGTGGGGAACTGGGTTGTGAGGTTGGTGGCCAGAAGCAGCACGGCTTCGTCGATATGTGCTGGCCGGTCGGGTTCGACGAAGATCTCGAAAGCTTCGACGACCTGAGGCAGAAAGTCGGCCACCGTTTCGGGCAGTGATGGTTGGGCCCGGAACGTGAACAGCGGTGAAACCAGCTCGGCGGCGGTGGGTTCGATAATCGATGAGGTACACGTTCCGCCGGCGTATTCTTCGCCGACGATCTCGACCAGGGCATCGCCGGTGGCCGGGGTGATCTGCGCCGTGATGTCTTTCTGGGTTCCTCCGTCGAGAACCTCTTCGTACACCAACTCGTCGTTGACGGTGATGCTTACAAAGGTCTGGTGCACGTTCGACGGGACGACGATGGTGGTATCGATTTGGGTGAGGACCAGACCGGGCGGGGTCGGAACCACGAAGCTGGTGCGGCCGGCTGGACGGGCCAGCCGGAGGCTGCGGCCCAAGCCGAGCTGGGCGGTGTCGAGGGTGAACTCAAGGGGCGCCGACCCGTCGGGAAGAAGCGCGTCGGTGTCGAATTGCTCCTCGCCGCTGTCTGTATTGCCGCTGTCTGCATTGCCGCCGTCTAGATTGTTGCCGGATGCGTCGGCACCCTCTGAGGTGACGGGTGTATCTGAGGTGTCGGCGGGCGATACCGCTGGCGTTGGGGTTGTTGACTGCGGGTTCGTTGTTCCCGGTGCAGCTTGAGCGCCGGCAGTGGCCGACCCGAGCATCGAGACGAGGAGCAGTGCGATCAGCAGGGCCGCGACGAAGGGTTGAGCGAGCGATGAGCCCGCTGAAGCCGGTGGGGATGAGTTCATGAACGTCATGTCGAAGTCGCTGTCTTGAAGCCGGCCCGAGGCATTTCGCCCCAACCCGTATCACCGGGAAGAATCGATCGGAGCCGCCAGTACAAACTCATTTGGCGGAAGCCCCAGTTCATGCACACGGCCCACCACAGCATGCGTTTGAGATCGCTTGGGCGGCTGTAGAAACCGAAGGTGCTTACGGCAACCGCTACGGAGAGCACCGCAACCACTTGGCCGACCAGTTGCGTGGCCACAAGCATCGCGATGGCGTTGGAGATATCCACCCAGCCCAACAGAAGAAGGCCCACCATAATGATCCAGCCGGCACCTTCGATGAGTGGTCCACACCATTCGAAGAAATACAGGGTGCCGATGCCGAACCGGCCAAAGTTGCCGTACTGTCGGCGCGGAATGTACTTGCCGTTGTCGCTGATAATGGCCCGCAGCCCACGGTGCCAGCGCATCCGCTGCCGTTGAAGGATCTTCCAGTTGTTCGGAAATTCGGTCCAAATGATTGCTTCAGGAGCCTGCACGATGCGATAGGGCAGGTCACGTTCGAGGTGGTAGCGGTGAAGCCGGATGCACAGATCCATGTCTTCGCCGATGTGGTGACGGTCGAGGCCACCCACGGTCAGAAGAGTTTCGCGTCGGTAGAGCCCAAAGCCGCCCGAGATGATCGGCAACGCACCGACGTGAGCCATACCGGGGCGGGAGATGACGAACGCTGTGAGGTATTCGATGAGTTGACAGCCGACCCAATAGTTGGTCGAGGCCTCGCGCTGCACGATCTGCGAGCCGTCGATAACGATGTCGTTGGCGGGCAGGAGCGAGGTTCCGACGGCGATGACATCGCTTGGTGCGGCCATGATCTCCACCATGCACCGGGTGATGGCGTCGGTTTCCATGAACTCGTCGGCGTCCATAATGACCACCCACGGGTGGTTGGCCATGTTGATCCCGACGTTCGCGTTGTCGGCTTTCGCGCCCGATGGGGCCTTGTCGATAAACCAGAGTCGCTCGTCTTTGCGTGACCGGTAGATGCCGTAGAGAGGTTCGGTTTCGATGGGTGCCGACTGGGGCGACTCCTCGACGAGCTCCATGTCGTAGGTCTCGAGCATTACTTGCGCGGTGTTGTCTTTCGAGCCGTCGTTCACCACGATCACTTCGAGGTTCCCGTAATCTTGGGCTAGGGCATTTCCACTCGAAAAGGCGATGACATTTTCTTCGTTGTAGGCCGGCAGAATGATGCTGACTCCGGGCAGATCATCCTGAAGGGGCGCACTGGTGCGCGGGACCGTACGGGCCGCAGCACGATCACGGCCGAGAAGGCGAAGGCTCAGCAAACTCCAGAAGCCGATCGCGAGGAAATGAATGATTGTGAACCCAAACGCCGTCCACATAAAGGCGGTCAGCACGATCCGAAGAACGGTCATGATGCCTCACCCGCTGCGGCCGTAGCCGGTTCGGCGGCGGTAGCGGCGAGGTTGCCGAGGGTGTTCGAGGGGAGGATGGCGTTGGGGTCAATCTCGGTGCCTGGCTCGAAGCCCCAAAGCACCATGGCGGCCACCTCGGCGGCGTCGGTGCCATCTTCGGAGCGGGCGGCGGTTCGAAGAATGCGGCGGCCTTCGGAGCTGTCGACCAGTCGGGCAGCGGCGGCAAAGCGAGTGATGCGGTCCTCGACGCCAATGGCGCCAGCCAGGGCAATCTGGGCACCGGGGTGGGTGATGATGTTTGCCAACGCGTTCACGGCGGCGAGTCGACGGTTGGTGTCTGAATCGTTGAGCAATGCCACCATGACGGCGATCGCATCGGATGCATCGCCCGGGTCGGGGAGGCGTCCTTCGGTGACGGCTCGTTCGGCGAGGCTTGGCGCATCGCGCCACAGGGGGCGGCCGATCGGCACGCGACGATCATCTCGGGTCGACAGCTTGTCGGCGGCTCGCCCCAAGCTTTCGAGTACCCACGAGCCGTGTTTGTTGGCTAGACCAACGAGCACGCCGACAGCGATCTCTGGTCGAAGCTCGGCGAGCGCATTCGATGCAGCCCGCACAACCTCTTCGTGGTCGTCGTTGATCATCCCGGCCACTTCGCCGGTCAGTTCGTTGAGATGGATGACCTCGATGGTTTCGAGCGCAGCGACTCGCCGCAGGAAGTCTTTGGCAAGAAGCTCTTCGCGAAGATGCTCGTCGATGGTCGAGTGCTTTACTGCATCGATGAGCGCTTGGTCGATCTTGCCGGGGTGGGCGCGAACGACTGCTGCTACTGCAGCCAATGCTGCCTCGCGGTTGGCGGGGCGGCTGAGGGCTTCGGTGACCACCTGGCTGTCGCCCGAGTTGCCTCGTCCGTCTCCGAGAGCATCGGCGGCGTCGTGGACCAGCGTCCACGCGAACGAATCGGCCCGCTGTTGCTTGCGGATCGATCGTTGCACCAACCACGAACGACCAACGAGGAGCGCGCTGAGTCCCGTCGCTCCGCCCGCGGCAGTCCATGCGGCGTCAGCCATCGTTAGTCCCAAGAACACACAGTCCAATCGGCCCAATTTGACGCAACGTGAGGAACTGGGCGGGGAAGGGCCCGGCGTGTATTTGCATGATATTCGGGCTCGAAATGAACCTGAAACGACTAAGGCGAACGACTCAAGGTGGGTGTCTGTGGCACTATTCGATGCGTGGCCAAACATCGTCAGCTGTCGTTTCACGCCTCAGATCCTGCGCTCGTTGTGAGCGAGATGCAGAAAATGGCCGAGCGAGCCGACGGAAAGTCCTGGCTCAACGTTCGCCCAGCGGTCGACGACGAACAAGCGTCGTACATGGCTGACCGGTCAGGGGTAGCAGGCTGGTTCACCGGGCGAGGCTCTGATTTGCCGCTGGCCACGTGGGTGCCCGCCGACCTGTCGGGTCGCAAGCCTGAACCGCCGTTTCTGGGGATTCAGCACGGCACCGGCTCGAACGCCCTCGAGCGGTTCGCCGCCAGCGGCTTGGCGTTGCCGGAGGGTTGGGTCAAACAACAAGACAGCGGCAAGCGCGGCATTGTTCTTGCAGTACCGGTGCGGATTCCGCACCGAGACATTGTCGACTACATCACGAGCGCGGTTGCGCTACTGATTCCCAAGTTCGACTTTGGGATGCGATTCGACGCAACAATCGCCGAATCGTAACGGGCTTTACGCCGCTTTCGAGACCGATCGCACGGTCTGGCGCAGTGCGATCGCGGGGAGAGTTTCTTCGGCTGGCTCTGCAGCGGTGGTGGTGGCCTGTTCGCACCACTTCTCAACCTCGCGCCGTGAGATCGGCGTGCGACCCATGTCGCAGATAAGGGTTCCTTCACCAGACGACGTTGTCTGTGATGAATGCATATGGTTTTCCTTTGATCTGTTTCGCCATTGAAACAAGCCGACAGGCGTCAGCTGGCTCAACGTTAGCATCGGACCGTCCGGATGAAAACTGTAAGAAAAACTGTGGCGGCGCTAGCTGATTGTTAGGTCGACCACGAGATCGCCAAACTCGGTTTCGCCAAGGCCGTCGTTGCATTCGAGTCGGATTGGTTCGGTGCCACCGAGTCGGATGCCAGCCTCGCCGATCCAGGCGTGCTCGATATCGTCGACGAACCAACTGTTCCAACACAGCACGTCGACCGCTCCGCTGGCGTTGGGGCCGATATCGCTTTCGATGGGTGTGACGTGGATGTCGACCGATTCAGGGCAGCGGCTCGACCGCAACATCATGCCGCTCGCCGAGATGCCATTGGTTTCGAGAAGCGCGCCGCTGCAGCTCAGGTTGAGGCTTTGCTCGCGGTGCGGAGAACAGGTGATCCGCTCAACCCGCAGGGTCTGGCCGATCTGCACCCTTTTTCGATACACCGAGAACACCACTTCGCCAGCTACGACAAGCGACGAGCTTCGGCGCGATCGAAACCGCTCGCTCAGCGAGCTCATGATCAGCCAGCTTCTGGCAGATGTTCGAGGTCGCGCACAGCCCGTTCGATCGCCGTGTCGCTTTCGTCATCGCTGCTTGAAGGAGCGTCGGTGCCGGCGGTGTCGACGTCTTGTTCAGCGGTGTGGGCAAAGGGGTCGACCGTATGGGTCGGCCACGCTCCCGTGGTGCCGTCGTAGGCCATGGCTTCGTCGTCGCGAAGGACAGGGTTGTAGCGAACCGGAGGCTCGCCCTTCGCGAGGCGCTCATCGTTCTGAGCGTCAAAGCCCATGGCCTTGTCGCGCATAGCGGTCCAGTACACCGGCTCAGCGACGGTGGTGTCGGCCTCATCGTGGCCTGCTGCGTCCGCAGTGTTGGAAGTGTTGTCCGAAGGGTTGCCGGCGGCGAGTTCGCTCTCGCTATCGGTCTCTGCTGCTCCGGCGCCAACTCCGGCACCCACAAGGGCGCCGTCACCCAACAGTGCTTCGTCAGCCAGCAGTGCTTCGTTGGTGCCGATGCCGGTGACCAAGCGGTCGTGGCGGGCCAGAACCTGGAGGCGGCGCTTCTGGCGCAGGGCCAACGTCGGACGTCCATAGCGCTGCTCGATGCGAAGTCGAACCTCTTCGTTTTCTTCAGCACGGCGAACGCGGCGGAAGTGGCGATACGAGAACGGGCCCCGATGAATACGGTCGCCCTTGGGGCGGAACCGGGCGTGCTTTGGTCGGGCCGCCCAATCGAGCAGCATCCAAATCGCGGCAGCAGCGATCCAACTGCCGGCGAAAAGTGCGATGAGCTCGAGGTCGGTCACATGTACTCCAGACGATGGCCCGGACAGCTTGGTTCAGTCGGAGAGAAAGAAACTAGGAGGAAACGGGGGGTTGGCTGCCGAGCTTAGTCTGCCTTGTGGGGCTCATGGGGGAAAAGATTTGCCCGGAATCTACCGCTAAATCTACTGATTTCGGGCAATCATGCCGCCGTCGACAGGAATGATGGCTCCGGTGAGATAACTGGCGCTGGGCAGACTGATCGACACGATGAGGTCGGCCACCTCATGAGGGTCGCCATACCGGCGAAGTGCGGTGAACCGTCGGCTGAAAATCGCTTTGTGGTCGTCGGCGATTTCCTGGGTCATTCCGGTGTTGATCGGGCCCGGGCAAACGGCGTTTACCGTGACCCCGGACTTCCCGAGTTCGACGGCCAGCGAACGGGTTAACCCAACCACGCCGTGCTTTGACGCCGTGTAGCCGCTGATGTTGGCGGTTCCGCCTAAACCTTCGGTGGAGGCAATGTTGACGATGCGGCCGTCGCCAAGACGCAGAAGATCGTCGAGACAGGCGCGAATCATGCGAGTTTGTGCCGTGAGGTTGATGTCGAGGCTCCGGAGCCAGCCATCTTCGAAATTGGGATCGGCGATAGGTGTTGGAAGCGAGACGCCAGCGTTGTTGACCAGAATGTCGATGGGCCCGAGCTGGTTGCGCACCGTGTCGACTGCCGAGGTGACCGCGGCGTCGTTGGAGACATCGCAAGCTAGCTCGACATGGTCCGACGAGCTTTCGGGTGAATCGGCGGAGAAGGTCACGTCGAGACCAGCCACCAGCGCCCCCTCGTTGCGGAATGCTTCAACGGTGGCTTTGCCGATACCACTGGCGGCCCCCGTGACGATGACGACGCGACCGGCAACCGATCGACTTCCGGCGGGCGAGCGAACTGGTTGATTCTGCGACATGATTGCTCAGCATATGGAAGAACCGGAAAAAGTCGAAGAACGAGAAGTGGTTGTGGTTGGAAGCGCGAACCTCGACATCGTCGTACCCGTGCCTCATCACCCGGTGACGGGCGAGACCATCCTCGGTGGCGATCATCAACAAATCCCGGGCGGGAAGGGCGCAAACCAGGCCATCGCGGCAGCGCGCCTCGGGCGAAGCACCGGCTTTATCGGCCGGGTCGGCGACGACTCGTCGGGCGGCGTCCTTCGAACCGCACTGGTCGATGCGGGGGTCGACGTGAACCAGCTTCTGGTGTCGACCGACCGGCCGAGCGGCTTGGCGCTCATCTCGGTTGACGAGTCGGGCGACAACGCCATCGTGGTGAGTCCCGGCGCCAACGCCGCCGTCAGCCCGGCCGATGTCGAAAGCTCGGCCATGCTTCGCGATGCATCGGTGGTTCTGCTCCAGTTGGAGACGCCGATCCCGGCGGTAGTCGCTGCCGCCCAGACCGCAAACGGCACGGTTATCTTGAACCCGGCGCCGGCACCTGCTGAGGCCCTTCCGGCGGCGCTTCTTGCTGCCGTCGATGTGGTGGTTCCAAACGAAATCGAACTGGCGATGTTGGCCGGCGTCGACGCGAGCTCGCTCGATACCGAGGACGCCGTGGCCGCTGCTGCCGCCGCGTTGGGTACCGATGTGGTGGTGACACTTGGCGAACGCGGCGCCATGGTGGTGCAGGGTGGCGAGGCGACCTCGGTGCCGGCTCCGGTGATTCAGCCGGTCGACACCACCGCTGCTGGTGATTCGTTCTGTGCCGCGCTGGCCGATGGTCTGCTTCGAGGCACCCTCGCCGAGGCAGCTGAGTGGGCGGTGCGCGTCGGCGCTGCCACCACGCTCAGAGCAGGAGCGAGTAGCTCGCTTCCAACCCCAGACGAGGTCGAGAGCCTGCTGTCAGCGCACTCGGCTGGCTAGGTGGAGATAACGCCTAGGTCTCCGAGAGAAGCGCGGTGGCCTGGCCAACCCAATCGTCGCGGACGATTCTTCCCGGGAACCGGGTGAGCTTCTTCTGTAGCTCGTCAACGTCGGCCGGGGTCATCGCGGCCAACTGTGCGTAACGGTTGATCCCGAGATCGTTGAGGGTGCGCTCCAGGCGAGGCCCGATACCCGAAATTCGTTTGAGGTCATCGGGTCCGGCCGACTTTGAATGCTTCGCCGATGCTGCCTTTGAGGGTTTTGGTTTGCTGGCCTTGGGCGTTGGCTTTGGTTTCGGTTTGCTTGACTTGGGCTTGGCGGCCTTTGGTTTCGCGCTGGATTTTGTCTTGGGCTTGGTGGCCTTTGGCTTGACCGCTTTCGGCGGTTTCGCCTTCGGTTGTGCCGCCGCAAGTTCGGCCACTTTTTCTTCGGCCGACCGAAGCCGCTTCTCGCGATGTCCTGCCTTGTTGGTTCGAGCTTTCACCAGGTCTTGGCGAAGCGCAGCGATCGTCTCGGAGTTCTGCTTCGCGTTGCGATTCTGGGCCTTCAGCGCGTCCTGAAGCTCGGCGATCTTGGCTTCGTTGGCCCGCCGTAGCTTCTTGTCGTCGTGACGAATCTTCTTTTTTGAGCGTTCGGTGCGGTCGCGCTCTTCGGCGAGCTCACGCTGCAGCATTGTGATTCGTTGCTCGAGCTGAGCAACCAATTGGACTCGCTGCTGGAGTTCGACATATTCGGCCGAACCAGGGCCAGGCTCTGGAGCGGGCGGGCGGGTTCGCAACTGGTCGCGTTCGAGTTCGCTGGCTCGAAGCTTTCCTTCGAGCTCGACGACACGAAGGGCTCGCTGTTCGGACTCTTCAAGCTTTGCCGCCAGTTCGCTGAGCTGACGCCGGTGATCGGCGGCATCGGCTTCGAGCGCGTCGGTTCGTTGGGCGCGACGCTCGAGGTTTGGTAGCCGGCTCCGTAGTTGCAGCAGTTCGGCTTCGCCCGCGCCGAGGTGAGCGACCCGGGCTTCCAGTGCCTTCATGCGCATCTGGCTTCGCCCGAGTTCTTCGGCCCGCTGGTTGGCTTGAAGCAGCCGGTCGCGCATGGCGTTTGTCTGTTCCTGCGACTCGGCGAGTTGCCGCTCGAAGTTGTCGATGGCCTCGCGATCGCGTTGTTGCGAGGCGTCGATCTCGGCGGTGAGTTCGGTGATTCGATCATGGGCGACGTCGAGTTCCTGCGCCACGCCGTCGAGTTCGTGGGTGAGGTTGTCGATGCGCTGTTGAGATTGTTGGTTGGATTGTTCAAGTTCTTCGGAGCGCTGGGTCGCTGCCGAAGCTGCCGCTCGTAGTGAGTCCTGCGCCTTGGCAAGATCGTTGGCAGCAATGACTCGTCGCTCGAGTTCGCCACCGCGTCGTTGAAGCTCGATTTGAAGGTTCGATGCTTGTTCGGTTCGAGCCGCTAGGTCGGCTTGTGCCGCATCGAGATCGTTTTGCAGCGCTGCCGCCTTGGCCTCGGCTTGTTCGACGGCCGTCTGCGAATCGGACGCGATTCGGTCGGCCTGCTGACGGGCCTGCCGTGCCGCTTGTTCGGCAGACTTCGCCTCGAGGAGTGCGGTATCTCGTTCGGCGACGATTTCATCGAGTTCGATGGCGGGGGGCTGGACCAAAGCTGGTTTCGACGCTGCGGCCGCCTGCTGCGCCCGAAGTTCGGTGAGTGCTTCGTTGGCTTGTTGGGCTTCGGCTTGGGCCTGCTGGCTGGTCTGTTCGGCCAGCTGTTGCTCGTCTTTGGCTCGGCTCGCGCGCGCATTGACACTCAGAAGCTCTTCCTCGAGCTGGCGCACCCGACGGTGGTGTTCTTCGTTGTCGGCGGCAAGAGTTTGCCGTTCGGCCTCGAGCTCTTCGACTGCGGTAGTGCTGGCGTCGAGTTCGGCGGCGAGTTCTCCGGCTCGATCATTGGCCCGCTCAATCGCCTCGGCTGCCGACTGCTCTATCGCCGCCACTCGTTCTCTTGCCGCTTCGACTGCCTCTGATGCCTTCGCTTCGGCTGCTCGCATTGCTGCGGAATCGACTGCGCTCACCTCGGCGGCAGCGGCTAGCGGAACGATGGGCCGCGCTGGTTGATCGGTTACAGGAGGAACCCGTGCCCCCGTGGCCGTGGCGGCCGCTCGGCGGGCGTCGGCATGTAGATCGGAGTCGAGCATCGGACGATTGCGTTCGGACTCGGCGAGGCGGGTTTCAAGAACCGGCAGAAGGTCGGCGCGAGCCTGCAGGTCGTCGATCTGGGCTTGCATCCGCACACGGCTTGCATCGGAAGCATTTCGGTCGGCCAGCAACAGCGAGTGTTCGTGTTCGAGCGTGGAGACGGCGCGGCGTCGAGCGACCAGTTCACCGTTGAGCTCATCCCATTCAGCGACGGCTACCGAGTGACGGCGCCACTTCCACAGCAACCACGCGAGAATAAATCCCAGCAGCAGAGCTAGGAGAAGAGCCAGCCAGATTTCACCAAGCGCAAAGATCATCGGCGAGCGGTTCCTTTACCAACAACTACAACAATCAAGTAACTCCGAGAGTATACGAAAAGTATCGAAAGTGTCGATGTGGTCTAGTAGCGCTCATTTTCGTGGAGTCGCGTGACCGCACCGACCAGAATCTTCTTCGCGATCTTGGGACTCTCGTCGAGAAGACTTGAAAACTCGCGTCGGTTTAGCGCGTCGATCGTCATTTCGGTATCGGCGGTAATGGTGGCGTTGCGAGGGACGCCGGCGATGACGGCGAGCTCTCCGAAGAAATCGCCGGGGCCCAGGGTGGCGAGAACTTTTCCGTCTCGTCGAACGGTGGCCTGGCCTTCGACGATGATCATGAACTCGCGACCCGGGTCGCCTTGTTTGGTGAGAACGGCACCAGGCCGGACGGTGACTTGGGTCAGCAGTCGAGAAATCGACTTCAGCTCTTTCGCCGAGCACTCCCTAAAGATCGAAATCTCACCCAGTTTCTGCTCGACTTCTGAAGCCATCTTTCCCCCAAGTTGTGCGTGATTCGTTCGGAAGTGAACGTACTGATGAACGTAGTCCAACTGTCCGAAACGATGCACGTCTCGGTTTTTCGACCGTCGAAGCTGTGCGGATTACGCTCAGCCCATGCCGTTACCCAAAGAAATCAAAGCCCTAGCTCAGCAGGTGAACACGTGGGGAAAGTGGGGCGACGACGATCAACTCGGCACGCTCAACTACCTCACCGATGAGGCCGTTCTGCGAGGTACTGCCGCGGTGCGGTCGGGTCGCCGGTTCAGCCTTGCGGTCGATCTGCAGCTCGACGGCATGCAGCTTGGGGCCATTCCTGGCCGACTGAATCCGCTTCGAACCATGGTTGCGGTGAACGCCGGCATGAACCCCGATGACCCCGAGTCGTTCCACACCAGCGACGACGTTGTCACCATGGGTCTCCAGGCGGCAACGCACTGGGATGCGCTGGCCCACGTGAGCTACAGCGGCAACCTCTACAACGGGAATCCGGCATCGGGGATCAACGAGTGGGGGGCCTCAGCGTGCGGAATTTCAAACGTCCGAACCCTGACGGGGCGGGGAGTATTGCTCGATGTGGCAGCGGCCAAGGGTGTCGACGAACTCGATCTTGGGTACGCCATCACTGCTGACGATCTTGACGCAGCGGTGGCGCACGCCGGTGTCGAGCTGGCATCTGGCGACATCGTGTTGATCCGTACGGGGCTGATGGCCCGGTACTTCGCGGGCGACAAACAGTCCTACAACGGTTGGTCGGGCAGCCCCGGTCCCGGTGTCTCCTGCGTCGAGTGGTTCCACCGACACGAGGTTGCAGCCGCGGCCACCGACACGCTGGTGTTCGAGGTGTTCCCGCCCGAGCACGACGATGCGATGCTTGCGGTCCATATGCTCGATCTGGTCGACCTGGGCATGACGCAGGGTCAGAACTGGAACCTTGAAGAGTTGGCCGCCGATTGCGCTGCCGATGGTCAATACGACTTTCTGCTCGAAGCGTCGCCGCTTCCCTTTGTTGGGGGGTGTGGCAGTCCGGTAAATCCGGTCGCCATCAAATAGAGCTGGCGCTACTCGCTAGCGATCGGCAGAAGCAGGTCGATGAACGCCCACCCAACGGTTCCGTTGTAGTCGAGCTCTGCCCAAAGGTCGGTGCGGTTACCGGTAAGGGTGCCGCGGCCGCCGTCGGGCATGCCGGCGATGATGACACCGTTGGGTTTGTCGCGGATGTTGACGCCTACCGAGCCCGGGGTGTTGGTGACCTGCACATCGGTTTCGATCGATGCGCCACGGTCGGCGATGTCGCCGACGACCTCGATGAGGTACGAGGAAGAGACCCAACCGGTCCGGTTGTCGTGGGTGATTTCGGCCCAGTTGCCCGACACCGTTCCGGTGCGGATCACGATGGTTCCCGAGATCAGCTGGTCGATGATGGTGCCGTTGGGGGCCGAACGGAGGTTGAGACCCGCCGAGTCTTCGGCAAACACGTAGGCGGTTCCTTGCGTGCCCGATTCTTCGCCGTCGGTGGCGGTATCGAGGTCGCCGTCGTTGAGCGGAATGACGAACTCGCTGTGCACCCAACCGACGTTGTCGCCGTGGGCAACCTGAATCCAGGGTTCTTGTTTCTTCCCCGTCTCGGTGACCTCGCTGCGTGCCTCGAGCGTCTCGATGATGTCGCTGCCACCGGGCTGAGTCAGCAGGTTGAGGCCGGTGGAAACGCCGGTGACCACAAGGGTGCGGCCGGCGATGGCACTACCGGAACTATCAGTGCCGGTACTATCAGTGCCGGAGAGCTCGGTGCCGGGTTCGTTCTGCCCCTCGTTCTCGCGGGTTTCGGTTGCGCCGAGCACTCGATTCTCTGAATCGGTACTCTCTGAATCGGTTCTCTCTGAATCGGGGTCGTCGGACTCAAGTTCGCTGGTTTTGAAGGCTTCGTCGGGGTCGCCTACCGGTTCGAGATAGGCGCTGTGTACCCAACCCACCGTCGTGCCCCAACGAACTTCGATCCACCGAACGCCGTCGACGTCGGTGACATGGCCGGTGCTTCCCAGGGTTTCACCCTGCGCGAGACGAGCGAGCTTTTCGGAATCCACCGTCGGTTCCGAGCGAAGGTTCAGGCCATCGTCGGTGTTAGCTACCACCCATTGATCAGCGGCGAGGCTGTCGTCGGCGAAGGCGAGGGTGCCGGGCTGCTCGAAGCGTTCGGGCAGCACAACCTCGGCATCCTTGGTGTAGGTGCACGACGTAAGCACGAGGAGCGTGACAAGCGCAGCCGCTCGCAGCACGGTCCGGGAGTGCCGGTTTTGAGAATGCAGTGGGGTTGCAGCCTGAGGAGTCATGGATCCAGCCGAAGATGGGAAAGAGAGCGGACGACCTAGCGCGGTGCTAGGTCAAAGGAACTATCGGCTGACCAAGCACGAATGTGAGCCGTTTGGCCCATGAGTTGCCACAGATGCGATCGGCCAGTACACCAGAGGCGTGGCAGAAACGACGCTCGGCGAGCGCAACCAGCAAGAGAGAAAGCTCCGCGTCCTGATCTCGGCAATGCACCTGGCAGCAAAGGGCGGTTACGAAGCAGTTCAGATGCGAGATGTCGCCAGCGAATCCGGGGTGGCCCTCGGAACGATCTACCGGTATTTCGGCTCCAAAGACGTGCTGCTTCTGGCCGGGTTTGCCCGATGGGTTCGCTTCACTCGCGACCAGCTTGCCGAGCATGGCCCGGTCGGCGAGACCGCTGCGCAGCGGGTATCGAACGCCATGGCTGCTGCGGTGAAGAAGTCGGACTCGACGCCACTGCTGATGGAGGCGCTCATGACCGCGATGTCAAGCAACGAGCCCGACAACCTCGAGTACAAGGC
Source organism: uncultured Acidimicrobiales bacterium (assembly GCA_938023735.1). Classification (GTDB taxonomy): domain Bacteria; phylum Actinomycetota; class Acidimicrobiia; order Acidimicrobiales; family SHLQ01; genus CALLQB01. The sequence goes on along the minus strand of CALJDK010000051.1, from coordinate 13,422 downwards.
AGCCATCAACCAGTCGTTCACCGGCATTATCGTCGACGCCGTTGGCGACGACGCGGCCGATGTCGATGTCGATGGTATCGAACGAGTTCTCAGCCACGTCTGGCTGTCGGCGAGCACGCAGTGGGTGAGCGGCGTCGCCGCTCCGGGCAGCGTGGCCGAGGAGTTGCGCCACGCCGTTGCGATGCTGCTGCCCGAGCAGAAGCTGGTCGGCGATCAGTTGATCGATTTGGCCGAACCGGCCGATCAGGCGTCGGGCTGGGTAAGTAGCTCGATGCAGGACGATGCGGGCACCGCTGGGCTGAACAAGTAGCCCATCGCTTGGTCGCAGCCGAGTTCGCAGAGTCGTTCGAGCTGTTGTTCGTCCTCGACACCTTCGGCAATGACCACCAGGTTGAGTCGATGGGCGAGGTCGATGATCCCGGCCACGATCGCTTCAGAGTTGTCGTCGTCGGGAAGTCCTGACACGAAACTGCGGTCGATCTTGAGCAGATCGACGGGGAATTGCTTGAGGTACTGCAACGACGAGTAGCCCGTGCCGAAGTCATCGATGGCCAGCTTGATGCCGAGTTTCTTGAGGTGGTCGAGTTGCTTCGCCGCCTCGTTGGTATCTTCCATCAGCGCCGACTCGGTGATCTCGAGGCAGATCAACTCGGGACTGATCTGGTTGTCGACCAGAATTTGCTGCACGGTCTGTACCAGGTTCGGTTCGTTGAGTTGGCCAGCGGAAAGGTTGACCCAGATCGGCACCTTGGCTCGGCGACCGTCGGACACCGAGTTCCAGATACGGCTTTGGCGGCAGGCCTCGTTGAGCACCCAGTTGCCAAGGGGCACGATGAGGCCGGTGCGTTCGGCCACGGGAATGAACTCGTTGGGTGGCACGAGCTGGCCGTCGGATCGTTCCCAGCGCACGAGTGCTTCGAAGCCGACGATCTTGCCGGTGGTGAGGTCGTATTCGGGTTGGTAGTGCAACCGGAGTTCGTGGTTTTCGATTGCGGCGCGCAGGGTGGCTTCGTTGACGAGACGCCCGCCGGCGGTGTCGTGCCGGTCGGGGTCGAACACGGCAAACTGTTGTCGACCACCGTTCTTCGCTGCGTGCACTGCTGCGTCGGCGTCGGCGATGACTTCGTCGGGGCGGCGGAGGCCGACCGCTGCGGTCACACCGATCGACGCGCTCAGCTGAATGGTTTCGGCGCCGTCGCTCCCGTCGACTGCGCCGGTGCCACCGGTGCTGCGGAACGGTTGGCTGAGCGCTTCGAGGACCCGGCGAGCGACAACCGTGGCGCCAGACGTGCCATCGGTTTCGGCGCAGATCATCGCAAACTGGTCGCCGCCCAGACGGGCCAACGTATCGCCGGGGCGCACCAAACGTCGGAGTCGGGCGGCCACCGAACGGAGTGCTTCGTCGCCACCGCGGTGGCCGAGCTGTTCGTTGACGTAGGCAAAGCGGTCGATGTCGATAAGTAGTACGCCGACCGAAACCTGGGTGCGTTCGCTTACCGCCAGCGCCTGCTCGAGCCGATCATAGAACAGAGCCGGGGCAGGTAGTCCGGTGAGTTCGTCGCGCAACGCTCGGGCCACGAGTCGCTCATGGTTGACCCGATCGGGGCTGACGTCGCACGATGCCGAGATTCGCTGCGTTGGTCGACCGAAACGGTCGACCATGGTGGTGAGCGTGGTTTCGAACCAGCGGATCGAGCCATCGCTATGGCGGAGCCGGTGGGTCAGCAGCAGCTGGGCTTCACCGTTGGTCGATGGGTGCAGCGTGCGGGTAAGACTCTCCTGGTCGTCGGGGTGGACGAGGTCGACCAGGTTCATCCCAACGAGGGTTTCGGGCTCGTAGCCAAGAAGATGTTGCGCCGCAGGGTTGGCGAAGAGAATTTCGCCTTCGACGTCGTGGATTGCCACCAGATCGGTGGAGGTTGCGGCGAGTAGTTGGAACCGACGTTCCTGGCCTCGGTTCACCGCTTCGAGCTGTTGGATCCGCTCGCTGTTGGCGGCGAGAAGGTCGGCGGCGGCTTCGGCGGTGGGTGCCGGTGGAGTATCGCCGGCGCGAAGATCGATTTCGAGTTCTCCGGCTTCTTCGGATTCCGGAGGATCGTCGTTGCGCCAGGCTTCAAAGAGCAGCGCTTCGGGATCGCCGGGTCCTCGGCGGATCGGCGAGACCTTGAGCGTAAGTTCGCTCGGGGTGGTGTCTTCGGAGAAATCGACCACCAAAGAAACGGTGACCGGGTCGCCCTTCAGGGCTTGTCCCACCAGAAACCGGAGCGATGCGGCCGCGGCCGGGGTTCGTTTCCACCAGGGTGCTGACCACACAGGTAGGCCGAGGAATCGTGGCCGATCCCGGTCGAGGAGTAGTCGGTTGCCTTCGATCAAGACGCCGTTCGAGTCGAGCAGCACCGCAAGATGGTTCACGGTGTCAAGAATCGGCCGAGCGGTCATTGCGCGGTCGGGCAGGTCGGCGGTGGGGTCGTCGCTCGCTGCGAGTTTCTCGCCGAGAGTGGCCCCGGTGGGGGTAGATAATCGTGCGCTGATTCAGATGATGCTAACGAGGCTGATGTTGTTTGCGTTGGATTCATCGAATCCCGCCCTGAGACGGCGATGTCCTAGTGTTCGAAGCAAGACAAGAACGAAGGATTTCAAAAAGCTGTGAGTGCATTTCTCGAAGGCAAGAACATTGCGGTAACCGGCGCGGGCAACGGCATTGGCAAGGCAGTAGCCCTGCTTTGTGCTGCCGAAGGAGCCAACGTTGTCGTCGCCGACTACGGCGTGGCGATGGACGGATCCGACCCCACCAGCGAGGTCGCCGATGCCGTCGTGAAAGAAATCGTCGATGGCGGCGGCCAAGCGGTTGCCGTAGCGGGCGATGTGTCCCAGTTTGAGGTTGGCGGGCAAATTGTCGACGCCGCATGTGACACCTGGGGCTCCATCGACGGGGTGGTCTGCGTTGCGGGCAACCTGCGCGAGCGCATGCTGTTCAACATGAGCGAAGACGAGTGGGATGCCGTTATCGCTGTTCACCTCAAAGGCCACTTCAACGTGTATCGCCATGCGCTGGCCAAGATGCGTAAACAAGACACCGGCGGAAGTTTCGTTGGTTTCACCTCTGGTGCATTCATGGCGTCCACCGCTCAGGCCAACTATTCGGCAGCGAAGGGCGGCATCATCAGCCTCACCAAGTCCACCGCGCTTACCGCTGCGGCTCTGGCAATGCGCGGTGGTGGCCCCATCAACGCCAACTGCATCGCGCCGGTGGCGCGGACCCGAATGAGCGAAAACGTCCCGTTCGGCATCGAGATGGGCGACGCCGAAGACGTTGCCCCAATGGCCGCATACCTTCTCTCCGATGCTGGCCGCGACGTCAACGGTCAGATCTACACGTCGGTCGGCAAACGCATAGCGGTATGGAGCCAACCCGAAGAGATTCGGTCGATGGAAGCGCCGGGCGATCGCTGGACGGTCGAGCAGATCGCCGAGATGTTGCCCGATGGCATCGGCACCGAACAACATCCCTTCATCGCCGACCTCGAGCGCCGCATGGCTGAAGCTGCGGCAAACGCCGACAAGGCCGACAAGGCTGACAAGGGCGAGGGCTAACTGTGGCAGCCGCAACGCCGCCCGAGTATGTCCCCGCCCACGGACTTCTCAACGACAAACATGTGGTGGTTACCGCTGCGGCCGGCACCGGCATTGGTTTCGCAGTTGCGAAACGTTGCGTCGAAGAGGGCGCGACGGTCACGATCTCCGACATCCACGAACGTCGCCTCACCGAGGCGGCCGACCGTCTGGCCGAACTCGGCAGCGGCCGTCCGCACACGGTGCTTTGCAATGTGACCAGCGAAGACGACATCACCAACCTGTTCGACTCGGCGGTGTCGGAGGTCGGCAACATCGACGTGCTCATCAACAACGCTGGATTGGGCGGCGAGGCCAATCTGGTCGACATGACCGACGAGCAATGGCACGTTGTTCTCGACGTCACGCTTACCGGCACCATGCGCGCCACCCGCGCCGCGATGCGCCACATGATGCCTCTTGGCAAAGGGGTCATCGTCAATAACGCGTCGGTCATTGGCTGGCGCGCCCAAGCCGGGCAATCGCATTACGCAGCCGCCAAGGCTGGCGTGATGGCACTGACTCGTTGCTCGGCAATCGAAGCTGCCGAAGCCGGGGTTCGCATCAACTGCGTATCGCCGAGTCTTGCCATGCACCCTTTTCTCGAGAAGGTCAGCAACCAGGATTTCCTCGACTCACTGGTCGAGAAGGAAGCCTTCAAGCGCAGTGCCGAACCCTGGGAGATCGCCAACGTCATGGTGTTTCTCGCCAGCGACTACTCCACCTACATGACCGGCGAAGTCATAAGCGTCAGCTCACAACACCCCTAGTCGTGTTGGTCGAGCCCGCGCTTGTCGAACACATAGAGGCCAATTGCGCTGAGAGCGATGATGGCGATAAGACCGATTGCGAAGGGGAGCGGACTCTGGGTATCGGGCGCCATTGGCGTCCAGGCCACATCGAGGGTTCGTTCCTCGGCGCCGTCGATGCGCCAGCGAAGGGTATTGCCGTCGACTTCGTCGGCGTTGTGCCTGGTGATCTGACCGCGTGGTGAAAACGACGCCACAAATACCATCTCGTCTTGGACGGCTACTTCGTCCATAAATGCCTGGCGGTCTTCGCTGCTGGGTGTGGCCGAAAGCGTCAGCGATCCGTCGGACGCCTCGTCGAGCGCGATGTTGCGCCAGAGCATGACAGGGGGTCGTCCGGTTTGGAGGTCGTCGGCGCCCAACGCCCGAACGTCGTCGAGGTTGCGGATGGGTTTGGTGATGGTGAACCCGGTCGGCTCGCCGCGAAGTTCGTTGAACGCAACGCGATCGGAGAGCACATAACCCGTCGTCCCGAACGTTTCGTCTACCGTGCTGCCCAACCGGGTGCGATCGATTGGACCAACCGACTCGGGCGTTTGGTTCCCCTCGGCGAGTTGTTCTTCGGAGACGCTCCACTCCACGAGCAGCGAGCCGGTTCCGGTTTCGTTGATGATGAGGGTCTCGCTCACGGCCTCGCAGGCGGTGAGCGTCAGGAGTGCAAGAGGAAACAGAAGAATCAGCGGGAGGCGAAAGAGGGGTGCTGCGAACTTCATTCGCAGCAAACATACTCCCAGAGGCTCTGGTACCTGCGATGCTGCCAATCGTTGCGGGGGTTGAAGCCGTCGATGGGCTCGAGCTCGGAGACAAACCGGTTGCCGGTTATCGAGGACGCCGGCTGATCGAGGTCGGCGGCGGTACTCCATCGAGTTTCCTGCGCGGGCACGCCGACTGACTTCCATAGCGACTCGCGGTCGGTGAGTTGGTCGTCGGCATGGTTAAAGGCGATGACGTGGCTCCTGGCGGTGGACTCAAATTCCGTGGGGCCGCTGAAGAGCACCACTCGGGCGGTCTCGTGACGGGCGCCGAAGTAGGCGGCCCGACCAGCACCATCGCGATGGCCGGCAATGATCAGCTTGTCCCAAGCAAGGGTCGCTTCGATCGATGTGTCTTGTTCGCTGGTGAGGAACGCGTTCCAGCCATCGGTGGGGGCTGAGCTATTGAGATGCCGGAGGAGCGCTGCGAGGATTTCGGGGATCGGTTCGGCGTTCGATTCCGCCGAGTCGATGGTGTCGTGGGCGAGCACGATCACCCGAGCCCCGGCGTTGGCCATGACGCCCCACATCGGGTCGGCGGCCGTGGGAGTGGTGTTTGACTCGGTGAGGTGTACGTACACCCGCTGCGCCGGATCGGCATCGAGGTCGACCGGGGTGAAGACCACGTGCTCACCGTCGATGCTGTCGCTGTGCTGGGTTGAGGTAACCGATGGCGGAATGATGGTGAGCAGCGCCGTGTTTCGTGCTGGCGGCGAAGACGCGCCGCATGCGCTGGCGAGCAGCAGCAGAACCGTCAGCAGGCAGAGGCGAACCTTCATCGCCTGCTCCATCGGACTAACTAGGTCAAAAAGTAAACCGGATCGGCGGCTGTGTGATCGAGGGTCTCCCTGCGTACCCGTCCCTGCCGTTCCAGATACACCAGGTGAGCGCCAACCGACTTCGCCGCCGGCTTGTGCAGTTTTTCGTCGACGTCGGCGTACATGATGGCCACCATGTCGGGAATCGAGCGGCCAGCTTCTTCGAGGAGCGCGACGATCTGGTGCTCGCGCTGAAGTCGGTGGGCGAGCAGTTCTTCGACGAACGGTTTGCCGTTGGTGATCGGCGCGCCGTGGGTGGGGTAGTAGGTGTCTTCGCTGCGGTCGAGCAGCAGGCGGAGGCTGTCGAGGTAGTGGCCCATGTCGCCGTCGGGTGGCGGGATGATGGTGGTCGACCAGCCCATCACATGGTCGCCAGTAAATATCGAGTTGGACTCGCGGTGGGCAAAACAAAGATGGTTGGAGATGTGGCCCGGGGTGGCGATGGCTTCGAAGGTAAACCCATCGCCTTCGATGATGTCGCCATGCTTCACGACGACATCGGGTTCGAAATCGGTGTCGGGCCGATGGAGCTCGATTTCTTCTGGCGTCCGCACATCCTCTTCTTCGGTGGCTGATTGTGCTGCTTCGGATTCGTCGACGGCATCGGCCGGGTGCGGTCCGAAGCCAAAGGTTGATGCGCCGGTTCCGGCCTGCACCGGTTGGGTCGAGGGCGAGTGGTCGCCGTGGGTATGAGTAACCAGCAGGTGGCTGACCGAGTTCTCAGCGACGGCAGCCAGCACTGCGCCGACGTGGTCGTCGAGTCGAGGGCCGGCGTCGATGATTGCAGCAGGTCCGGTGGCGGAGTCCGTGGCACCAGAGATGATGTAGGTGCCCGTGCCGTGGAAGGTGAACTTGCTGGGGTTGTTGGCGACGACCCTGCGGATGCCGGGGGCAACATCGACGGCTTCGCCGTAGCGGGGGTCGAACTCGGTGACGAACGAAGGAGCCATGGCGAGATCTTAAGTGCTTGCTCGGCGATGTCGATCACGTGTGGGTGACGACGACCGTCCCACAACCCAATCCGCGATCTGACGGCGATCAGCTCGCCAACATCGATGAGGCAGTCGACGAGGAGCTCGATGCTCTTCTCGATGCGCCGTTTGTGGTGCGCTGGGGCTTGTTCGATGCGTTGCTCGGGTTCCCTGCGGTCATCGTGGGCACGCTGGTTGTGGCCGTTGCATGGTCGTTCGTTGCGTCATCGAGTGCTGTTTCCTTCGCTGGCGCAAATGCGTTCACCGTTATCACCATGCAGCTGATGATGGCCTCGTGGGCCGTTTGGACAACCCGTCGTAAGGGCAATGGTCCGGTGTCGGATTTTGGCCTCACGCTTCATGGGCTTTCGGACTTCATCTCTTCGGTGGTGCTGGGGTTTTCGCTGTTGATGATCGGGTCGGTGGTGGCGGGACTGGCGCTATGGCTGCTTGGCGTCTCGCCTGAAGAGCAGACCACAAACGTCGGCATCGTCACCCAGAACAGCGGCACGGTCTGGCAGTGGGTGATGATCGGCAGCGTGGCCATCGGGGCACCTATCGCTGAAGAGCTGTTCTTTCGGGGCTTGCTGTTGGGTGCGCTCCGACGTCGGTTTGGATCGTTCGTTGGCGTGGTCGGCTCGGCACTCGCCTTTACGTCGGTCCACTACGTCGGCGGCAGCCTCGAGCAGTCGATCATGCTGTTCTCGGTGGTCGGAGCGATCGGTGTTGTGCTCGGCGCCTACGTGGTGCGCACCGGCCGGGTGCTGCCAACAATCATCGCCCACAGCGTGTTCAATACTCTTGTTGTGATCGCCAACTTCTAGAGTGAGCGCTCATGAAGCGCTTCGACGTTGCGGTGATCGGTGGTGGCATTGCCGGCGCGTCGGCGGCCTTTTGGCTGTCGGTCGGCCTTTCCGCTGACCGGTCTGCCGATCGCCGGGTTGTGTTGTTCGAACAAGAGTCGGAGTTGGCCTTTCACAGCACGTCGCGCTCGGCAGCGGTGTACCTCGAAAACTATGGGGGGCCTACCAATCATCGTCTGAGTACGGCTTCTCGCGGGTTCTTCGAGAACCCGCCGGGTGCCGTTGACGCTCCGTTTCTTGAGCCGCTTGGGTTCCTCGACGTCGGCCCGGAGTCGTCGGCGGACGAGTTTGCCGCTCGGGCTGCCGAAGCCGCGAAGGTCACCAGCTCCATCTGCTTTCTCGATGCCAGCCAGATCGCCGAGCTTTGCCCGGCACTCCGACCCGAGCATGCGGTGGTTGGGGTGTGGGAGCCCGATGCCATGGCGGTCGACGTGATGGCCGTGCATCAGTTCTATGTGCGAGAGGCCCGCGCCCGAGGGCTGCAGATCGAGCGGTCGAGTCGGGTCGAGTCGTTGGATCGTCGCGACGACCGTTGGAAAATCACAACCTCATCGGGCGAGTTGGAAGCGTCGGTTGTTGTAAACGCCTCGGGCGCTTGGGGCGACCATGTGGCCTCGTTGGCCAGAGCAGCGCCGGTTGGGCTGACCCCGAGGCGGCGCACCGCATTCACCACCCGCACCCATCACGACACTACGGGCTGGCCCTTTGTGCATTCGGGTGTGGTTGGCGCGGAGTGCTACTTCAAACCCGAAGCGGGCCAGCAACTGCTGTGTTCGCTGGCCGACGAAACAGCCACCACGCCGGGCGATGCACGTCCCGAGGAGCTCGATATTGCCTTGGCTATCGACCGACTGAACGCACTCGCTGATCTCAACATTCGTTCGGTGGCAACCACGTGGGCCGGCCATCGAACCTTTGCCCCCGACCGTCAGCCAGTCATCGGCTGGGACGATGAGGCCGACGGATTTGTGTGGATGGTCGGCCAGGGAGGCGCCGGCATCGTCACCTCGCCCGCATCGGGCATGGTGGTCGCCAGCCTGATCGGTGGAGAGGAACTGCCAGACCCGCTCAAGAACCTCGGGCTCACCACAGAAATGCTTGGCCGGCGCGGCTAGGAGCCTGACCGATTCCACCGACCAGTAGTGTGTACGGATCCGCTGCCAAACTCTCGGAGTGCCAATGGTCTCGCGTCTCATTCGTCTGCTCATGCGTTTGCTTATTCTCGCTGGTTTCTCCGCCGTACTCCTGGTGGCGGTGACCGCCTGTGGCGGCTCTGACGACGAGGGACTCCTGCCCGACGAGTTGCCCGAAGAGGTCGGTGAACCGTCCGACGAATCCGACGATGACGTTGTGGCTGACACCGAACCTCCGGCCGCCGACACTGACACAGACGACACAGACGACACAGACGACGCCGGCGAGTCTGGCGAGATGGCCGAGGCCACGTTCACGGTGCAGGAATCGGTTGGTCAGCTGACCATTCGAGGCGCAGAAGCCGAAACCGATCTGGTGGTGCTCGACGGCGACACCGTCATTGCCGAAGCAACGACCGACGACGACGGCGATGTTGTCATTCACTATGTGCCCGCCGGCTCGGGCTACACCGTTGCCCACGCCGATGGCAGCTCAGGCGTCACCGACATCTCGGTTGGCGACGTTGCTGGGTCGATTCCCGATCAGTCCTTCTACGACAACCAGACCATCGAAGAGGGCTTTGGCTACATCGAGATGCGCGATGGCACCACGCTCTCGGCCTACGTGGTATTCCCCGGCCCGCCCGAAGACGGTCCCTATCCCACCGTTGTCGAGTACTCGGGCTACACCCCTTCCGACCCGATCTCGGGTATCGGTATCGGCGGCGACGGGTTTGACCCCACCCCGTTCTGCGGCGCGATTCCAGTTCTCTGCAAGGCACCGACCCAGGTTTCATCGTTGCTTGCCGGGCTCCGTGGTTATGCCGTGGTAGGCGTCAATGTGCGCGGCTCGGGTTGTTCGGGGGGCGCGTATGACTTCTTCGACGATGCCCAGCTTGCCGATGGCTATGACGTCATCGAAGCAGTCGCCGCCCAACCATGGGTCAAGGGAAATCAGGTCGGCATGGTCGGCCTGTCGTATCCGGGTATCTCGCAGCTGTATGTAGCCAGCACCCAACCGCCGAGCCTGGCGGCCATCGCTCCGTTGTCGATCATCGGCGATAGCGGCAACGGCGTGATTCGACCTGGTGGTCTGCTGAATGTTGGGTTCGCAACCAGCTGGGCGGAGGCGGTGAGCACCGATGCCGCAACCGGCACCGGCTGGGAGTCCGAGATCATCGCTGGCGGCGACACCCAGTGCGAAGAGAACATGGGTCTCCGCAACCAGGGCGTCGACCTTATTGCTCGAATCCGCGACAACCCCTGGTACACCCCCGAGGTCGGGGGCCGGGTCGACGGTCGAACCTTTGTCGACAAGATCAATGTGCCCGTGTACCTCACCAGTCAGTGGCAGGACGAACAAACCGGCGGTGCCTTCGACGTGATCCTCGACAAGTTCACGTCGAGCCCCTACGCCCGATTCGACCTGGCAAACGGAGCTCACGTCGATGGATACGCCCCGTATCGAATCGATGAGTGGAAGGCATTCCTCGACATCTATGTGGCCGAAGAAGTTCCAAGCTTCAACCCGTTGTTCGGCTCCGCCATTGCTCCGGTGCTCTTTGGTGCGGTCTTTTCGGCTGAACCCACGCTTCCCGACAGTCGATGGACCGACGTCACTTCGGTGGAAGAGGCCCGGGCGAAGTGGGAGGCCGAGGCGCCGGTGAAGGTGACCTTCGAGAGTGGTGCTGGCACCGACGTGCCGGGATCGCCGGTGGGTACCTTTACCGCCGAGTTCGCCGCATGGCCGCCGCCCGAGACCGAGGTGGCGCGATGGTTCCTGCAACCTGACGGATCGCTGGCTCCCAACGAACCCGACGCCGACGGTGGTGCGTCGCAATTTGCCCGAGACAACTCGGCGGCCGAACGCACCTACTACGAGGGCGGCACCGGCGGCCTGTTCGCAGCGCTTCCCCCCTACGAGTGGACACCCGAAATCGAAGGCAACGCGCTGGTGTTCGATGGCCCGGTGCTCGATGAGGATCTTGGCTTGGTCGGCACTGCATCGGTCGACCTGTGGGTGCAAGCCGATGCTGACAATACCGACATCGAGATCATGATCTCGGAGATTCGTCCAAACGGAACCGAGATGTTGGTGCAAACCGGATTTCTCAATACCGAGTATCGCTCGCTGTCGGACGAATCGACCGAACTTCTGGCTATCCCGTCCGGTCTCGAGGCCGAACGATCGACGCTCGCTGGGGGCGAGTGGACCCAGGTTCGTATCAGCACCCACGCTTTTGCCCACGTATTCCGCTCTGGTTCGCAGCTACGGCTAACCATCGATACACCGGGCGACGATGAACCGCTGTGGGCATGGGAACTGCCCGAACGTGGCGATGGCCTCATCACCAAGGTTGGACACAACGCCGACGCAGCGTCGTCAATTGCGCTGCCGGTGATCCCCGGGCTGGTGGCGCCTGGCGATCCCGCACCATGTCCGTCGCTGCGAGGCCAGCCCTGCCGCCCGACTGTGGACTACGTCAACACTCCTGCCGAATAGCAGACCAAGTTATGAGGCCGACCAGCGGTCCACGCCACCCATACCGTATTGCTTGAGCAGGATGGCTCGATCGACATCGATTGCCATGAAGACGGTTTCGGGTGAGTTCTCGGGACCACCCGGCGAGAACGCGCTGAGGTCGTAGTCGAACACGTCGTTCCACATGCGCTTCTTGGTTTCGACATCGGTATGGAGTTGGCCCTTGCCCCAGATCTCGACGCCATCGCCCACTTCGGTGACCTGCCAGTGCATGGCCACCTCAGGGTTGGCGGCCAGGTTGCGGGCCTTCACCGACTCGGCGCCGACCATCACCCAGCAGGTGTCGCCTTCCCAGCACGGGTGCACCGGGACCACGTCGGGTTTGTTGTCGGCGCCGATGGTTGCGAGGTGCGCCCATGGGCTCAGGCCGCTGGCGAAAGAGATGATGTCGGCAAGTTCGGTCATGCGGCGACCTTACTCGGAGGCGCAGTTTGGCTCACCGGAGATTTGCAACGGCATGCGACTCGAGACTTTCCGTACGGGTCGGTGCCGTCACCGTCACTGTCGTCTTGACCGCCACCGAGGGTTCCGCGGAACCGTTGGTAGCGGCTTCGCTCGTTGTTCATGATCGCTTGTGAGATAGCGGAGAAATCGGGGTGCTCGCCCGACCAGTAGGGGAGGAGGCCCCTTCGGCTGATCTTGCCTGAAATCGTGGCGAACGCCTCGAACGGATTGCCCGTGACCCCAGAGTTGGACGGAAAAAGGTCGTCAGTATGCGATTGACATCCGACCTGAAACAGCAGCTCTCCGTCATCACCCCGAACGATCTCCCAGCCGCCTTCGTGCAGTGCGTGGTGATGGAAGCCGCACAACGTCACCAGGTTGTCGACGGTGCTCGGGCCGCCGTCGGCCCAATGAATAATGTGATGCGCTTGGAGCCCGAGCGACTGGCCACATCCGGGGAAGCGGCACTGGTTGTGGTCGCGGCGCAGGAGGCATCGCCGGACTCGGCCACTTACCGTCCGAGCCGCTGTGCCCACCTCAAAGAGGGTGCCGTCGTCGAGTTCGGTGAGCGCTCGGATCGTGGTGTCGCACCCAATGCGTCGGGCAACCGCCGAGCCAACGCGGTGTCCGGCGAGTTCGCCTCGCAGCTCAGAATCGGGCAGTGGCGCTGATTCGCTTGGCTCCGACTGGGCGCTGGCCTTCGCAGCAAGAAGTTCGGCATCGACAATCACTGCGAGGTCGGGGTTGGACCCGTGCGGTTGGTCGAGTGTTCCGCACAACAATGCAATGGTCGCATCAGCGCGGATGGCCGCGACACCGCCGAGGCGATCGACCACCGATCGGCGACTCTCGCCTTCGGCGCGCTGCTGCTCGATGATGATGCTCGTCGCGTTGTCGATGGCGTCGTAGGCAACCGCGGCGAGGTCGTCGGGCACCGTGATGTTGATGGTGGTTGAGCCGTCGTAGTTCTTCCGCTTTGTTGCCCGCCGGTCGGCAAACGCCACCGCCGCCGCGTGGTCTTCATCTTCGGCGCTCTTGTCGATTCGAAGCGCACCGACACATCGGTCGAGCTGCGAGGCGGTTAACGAGTGACCCAGTGCCACCAAATCGGGCTCGTTGAAGGCGGTGGCTACCCGGGTGATGGCCCTGACTTTGGAGTACGACAACGATCCTTCGAGGAACGCAGCCTTCACCAGCGGAAACTCTGTTAGTGCGCCCGCTACCCGAACCTGTTCTCGGCCAGTGCGCAGCGACACGCCGCATTTCCAGTTGAGCCAGTGGGCCATCGAGCGGCACTCCCACTGTTCCCAGCCTCGCCGTCGGTCGTACTCGGCGACTCTGCAGAGCCACACGGCGGTAGCCGCGGCCAGGTGGGCCGCATGGGTTTGAATATCGGCCTCAAGTCGCTCGAGCGGCACGGCTTGGAGCTGATCGAGGTTGGTCGTTGTTTCTTTGGGTTTGGATTGTTGATCGAACAC
>CALJDK010000050.1 GCA_938023735.1 uncultured Acidimicrobiales bacterium | reverse complement strand
TGCCGATGAGGATGGGAACACGGTTGATCTTCTTGAGACGGTGACGGGCTTGGCCCAGAACGGCCAGGATCTGGTGTTTACCGATGAGGCTGGTGTCGATACGACGATCAGCATCGCTGACCTCGAAACGCTGTCGACGGTCACCAATGTGCTGGCCAGCGGTCATGTGATTGGTACCTATACCGATGAGGATGGCAACACGGTTGATCTGTTGGAGACGGTGACGAGTCTGACGAGCAATGGCCAGGATCTGGTGTTCACTGACGAGGCTGGCACGCCGACGACGATCAGCATCGCTGATCTCGAAACGCTCTCGACGGTGACCAATGTGCTCACCGCTGGGCACGTCATTGGTACCTATACCGATGAGGATGGCAACACGGTTGATCTGTTGGAGACGGTGACGAGTCTGACGAGTAGTGGCCAGGATCTGGTGTTCACCGATGAAGATGGCACGCCGACGACGGTCAGCATCGCTGATCTCGAAACGCTCAGCACCGTCACCAACGTGCTGGCCGCCGGGCATCTCATTGGTACCTATACCGATGAGGATGGCAACACCATCGACTTGCTCGAAACGGTCACGAGCCTTACCTCTGCCGGGTCGACGTTCACGTTTACCCATGAGGACGGCAGTACATCGGTTGTAGATGTTGCCGCGCTTGAGACGCTGAGTATGGTCACCAATGTGCTCACCAGTGGTCACCTGATCGGTACCTATACCGATGAGGATGGCAACACGGTTGACCTGCTCGAGACCGTTACCAGCTTGGTGCAGAACCCGGACGGTTCGTACACGTTCACCAACGAGGACGGCGTCACTACCGACCTCGATGTAGCCGATCTCGAAACGCTGTCGACCGTCACGAACGTCCTCGCTGCTGGTCATCTCATTGGTACCTATACCGATGAGGATGGCAACACGGTTGATCTCCTCGAAACGGTCACCGAGCTCACCACGGCCGGGTCGACGTTCACGTTTACCCATGAGGACGGCAGTACATCGGTTGTAGATGTTGCCGCGCTTGAAACGCTCAGCACCGTCACGAATGTGCTGACCGCTGGACATCTGATCGGCGTCTACACCGATGAGGATGGCAACACCATCGACTTGTTAGAGACCGTGACGAGTCTGGTGGAGAACCCGGATGGGTCGTTCACGTTCACGAACGAAGATGGCGCAACCACCGACCTTGATGTGGCCGACCTTGAGACGTTGAGTACGGTCACCAATGTGCTCACCAGTGGTCACCTGATCGGTACCTATACCGATGAGGATGGCAACACGGTTGACCTGCTCGAGACCGTTTCGAGCTTGGTGCAGAATCCGGATGGGTCGTACACGTTCACCAACGAGGACGGTGCTACGACCGACCTTGACGTCGCAGCACTCGAAACGCTCACCACGGTGACCAATGTGCTGGCCAACGGGCATCGCATCGGCACCTATACCGACGAAGCGGGCGCTACCACCGACCTCCTCGAAACGGTGACCGCACTCACCTCGGCTGGTTCAAGCTTCACCTTCACCCACGAAGACGGCACCTCCAGCACCATCAACGTGGCCGACCTTGAGACGTTGAGCACGGTGACCAATGTGCTCACCGCTGGGAACCTGATCGGTACCTACACCGACGAAGACGGCACCGTGACCGATCTGCGCGAAACCATTACCAAGCTCGAACGCAACGGTCAGAACCTGGTGTTTACCGACGAGGATGGCGTTGCCACGACAATCAGCGCAACCGACTTGGAGACGTTGAGCACGGTGACCAATGTGCTCGCTGCAGGAAACCTGATCGGTACCTACACCGACGAAGATGGCAACACCATCGACTTGTTCGAGACGGTGACGAGTTTGGTGCAGAACCCGGATGGGTCGTTCACGTTCACCAACGAAGATGGCGATACGACCGATCTTGATGTGGCTGACCTGGAGACGTTGAGCACGGTGACCAATGTGCTCACCGCTGGAAACCTGATCGGTACCTACACCGACGAAGATGGTGCCAGCATCGATCTTCTCGAAACCGTTACCGAGCTCGCCGTGGTCGGATCAACGTTCACCTTTACCCATGAAGACGGAAGCACGTCCGATGTGGATATCGCTTCTCTTGAGACCCTCAGCACCGTAACCAACGTGTTGGCCGCTGGGCATCTCATTGGTACCTACACCGATGAAGACGGCACACCGATCGACCTGCTCGAAACGGTTACCAGCCTTCAGCGCAGCGGTCAGAACCTGGTGTTCACCGACGAGAGCGGTGGCGTAACCACCATCGATGTTGGCGACCTTGAGACCCTCAGCACTGTCACCAACGTGCTGGCGGCCGGAAACGTCATCGGCACCTATACCGACGAAGCGGGCAACACCATCGACCTTCGCGAAACGGTGACCCAGTTGGTTGCCAACGCCGACCAGACATTCACCTTCACCCACGAAGACGGATCGACCTCGACCATCAGCGTCAAAGACCTTGAGACCATTACCGAGATCACGAACGTCATCGCCACCGGAAATCTGATTGGCGTCTACGAGAACGAAGCGGGTGTGCTGGTAGATATTCGAGAAACCATCACCGGGCTAACAGTTTCGGGACCCCAAGAGCTCACCTATACCGATGAGCTTGGCAACGATGTCATCATCGACATCGCCGACCTTGAGACCATCAGCACCATCACCAACGTGATCGCCAGCGGGCACCGAATCGGCACCTACACCAACGAAGATGGTGTCACGATCGACTTGCTCGAAACCGTCACCAAGGTCACGTCCAACGCCAACGGAACGTTCACCTTCACCGACGAAGATGGCGGTAACACGGTGATCGATGTGAGCGACCTCGAAACGCTCACCACCATCACCAATACCATCAAGGGCAACCGCATCGCCACCTACACCGACGAAGATGGTGCATGGTTCGATATCAACGAAACCATCACCCAGCTCGTTGCCAACCCTGACGGCACGCTCACCTACGTCGATGAAGAAGGCAACAAGAACATCGTGACGATTACGGGCGGCGGAACGTATCCGGTGCAGGTCATTTACGAAGAGTTCTACGCAGCGGGTTCAGATGACGGAACGGCCCAGGCGTGGGGTCGCAACGTCCGAATGACCCGCACCGCGGTTGGTCAGTGGACGGTTACCTTCGCCACGCCTCATCCCGATGGCACGGCGTACGCGGCGAATGTCCTCACCCAGGAGCAGAGCAATCTGCGCGATTCGGTCTTGCCTTCTATCGTGCAAGGAAGCAAGACGGCCAATGGATTCCAGTTGATGTTGACGACCGGTGATAACGGCGGCACGGCCGACATCTATGTCGATACACCGTTCACCGTTTCGGTCAACGCGCCGTCAAAGGTCCTCACCGAAGGACCGTAGAAGTGAGGTCCTGACCGAAGGACCGTAGACGTGGTCCTCGTAACGGGCCCCTAGTCGGCCTGGATAACTCGGGTTCCGGCGATGTGGTCCATGATCGACCGGCGTTCGGCCGTGTCGACGGCGATAAAGACCAGGCTGGTCACAAAGTAGAGCCGCGCGTAGCCGCTTGCGCCGACACTAATGCCCGAGATTGCTGCCAATACGGCCAGATCGAGCGAGCGCAACGCTGCTTTGCCGCCGCTGAGCGGCTCGAAGTCTTTGCCGACGACTTTGGTATCCATGAGCAGTTTTCCGGGCGTTGCGCTTCGTGTTGCCAGCCAGCCGAACTCCCAGATCACCGCACCAAAACTAGCGATGATCAGCCAAAACGTGTTCGCAGCGGCCCCGGCGATCCACGCGATATTGACGATGAGCAGGTCCACCAGTCGCGCTGCCGCTCGGGCCGCGAACTTGGCCAGGATCGGCGAGGTAGGTGGCACACGTACGTCCTCGGGTTCGGAGGGGCTTTGGTACTGGGCCACAGGCGAACAATAGCCGGTCGAAAACGAGCCGCTATGCAGCAACGCGGCCCAGTGAATGTTCAGATGAGAGCCCGAGAGGGTCGAAGCGTCCATGACGTTTAAAGAAACCCCCTCCCGGTAAGTTTGTTGTGCTATACAGTGCATGTCGCCAGCCAACGAGCTTGGTCGACCGCAGACTTCGAGATCGGTTCGTGAAGAACGAGCTTCGAATCACGAGGGTTTGTGACAGGCGGAAACTAGGCGGAACGGGACGGCGGTCGCGGTGACAATTAATGAGCAACATTTTCTGGACCTTCGGGACGGGTCGCCGGCGGCGCAGCTGACCGAGTTCCTTCCATTTGCAAGGCCATCAATCGGTGATGATGAAATCGAGAACGCGGTCGCCTCGCTCCGCTCGGGGTGGTTGACCACCGGGCCGAAGGTGGCAGAGTTTGAGGCATCTGTCGCCAACTTTGTGAAAGCAAGCCATGCCGCAGCTGTCAGTTCGTGTACGGCCGGTCTTCACCTTTCCCTCATCGCTCTGGGAGTCGGTCCCGGCGATGAGGTGATTGTTCCAACGTTGACCTTCTGCTCGACGGCCAATGTTGTCGAGCATCTTGGGGCCAAGCCGGTTCTGGTGGACGTCCAGGAGGATTTCAACATTGACGTTGAGGGTGTCGCTCGAGCAATCACTTCGAGGACTAGGGCCATAATCCCGGTGCACTTCAGCGGCCTGGCGGTAGACCTAGCGGCCATCTATGAGCTTGCTCGCGCTCACGGGTTGGCGGTAGTCGAAGACGCCGCTCATGCGATCGGAGCCAGCCACTGCGGCCATTCCGTCGGGAGTGATTCGGCTGTGGCGAACTTTCCCGGGGTTCGCCGCACGGTTGTGTTTTCGTTCTACGCGACAAAAAACATGACCACCGGCGAGGGCGGCATGGTTGTCACCGCAGACAAGGACATCGCTGATCGCATTCGAGTCTTGTCGCTTCATGGCATGAGCCGAGACGCCTGGAAGCGATATTCAAGCGTCGGGTCCTGGTTCTACGAGGTCGTTGCCGCCGGCTTCAAGGCCAACATGACTGACGTTGAGGCCGCAATTGGACTGGTTCAGCTGTCTCGTCTTGAGAGCTTTACTGATCAGCGGCGGACCCAAGCCCGGCTCTACGACGCGATGTTCGACCAGGTCGCCGGCGTTCAAACCCCGATCGTGGACGACGCGAACGCACACGCGTTCCACTTGTATGTTCTTCGAGTCTCCAACGGAGTGTCTGCGGACCCCCGGAATCGACTCATCGAGGAGTTACGAGAACGAAATATTGGAACCAGCGTCCACTTCATTCCTGTACACACTCATCCTTTTTATCGAGACAAATATGGGTTTACCGACGCAGATTTTCCCGTGGCATCCAAGCTCTTCAGGCAGATTGTCTCGATCCCGCTGTATCCCTCGCTATCGCCGACCGAACAGCGGTTCGTCGCCGACGCGGTGGGCGACATTCTTGAAAAAATGTCGACCGCAGCGGTGCACTAGATCCCACGGGCGACGATAAAGGCGTCCCTGAAACCAAAGCAAAGGCGGAAAAATTCATGGTTCGGCGGATAGGAAGTTTGGCGAGGACTGGGAGAAGCCCATCGTCGATTGCGGTCCGAGTTCTTGCGGACGTCTTGATAGTCGTAGCGGGTATCGCGATTATCATCGTGCTGCGGAACACGGTTGCAATCTGGCCATTCGATGACGAGTTGGCCAATGCTGGAGATGCCTTCTTGGTAGGGGCTACGTTGCTCCCCCTTCTTATGGTCGGGGTCTTTCATCTGTTTGGCCTCTATGAAAAAGTGAGGCTCTATCAGGAGCGATACAAGGCATTGGCCATCGTCCAAGCGGTTACGCTCGCCCATCTGCTGTTTACCCTTGTGGTTTTTTTGCTGTGGGAGGTCTTGGAGTTTCCACGGTCCTTGCTGCCACTGTCGTGGCTCCTCACGTGTGGTTTGATGCTGGTATCTCGTCAGCTGCTGTCGAGCGTCGCCTTTGTTCGGAACTTCCTCGATCGGATGGACAGCGGCGGGGCTGGCGACCTGAGGAACAGCGATACCAAGGAGAAGGTCTTGGTTGTTGGAGGGGCGGGGTTCATCGGTTCTGCACTTATCCGTCAACTTCTCGACGATGGTTACTCGGTTCGTGTTCTCGACAACCTTGCATTTGGTATCGATCCGCTGCGTGACCTGTTGGGAGATCCAGACCTCGAGTTGGTCCGGGGCGACCTTCGGCAAGTTGACCACGTCTTGCGGGCTGCAACCGGTGTCGATTCGGTCGTTCACCTTGGCGCAATTGTGGGTGACCCCGCATGTGCGCTGGATGAGCAGCTGACGATCCAAACCAACCTTCTTGCCACGAGAATGCTCGCTGAAGTCTGCGCATGTGCGGGCGCTCGAAGATTTGTGTTTGCGAGCACGTGTTCTGTCTACGGAGCTGGCGATGAGGTGCTCGATGAGAGTTCGAGCTTGGCGCCAGTTTCGCTGTATGCGGAAAGCAAGATTGCCTGTGAAGAAATTCTCGCGGATCTTGCGAGTGATTCGTTCTCGCCGGTCATCATGCGATTTGGCACCATCTATGGTCTCTCAGGAAGATCGAGATTCGATCTCGTCGTGAACCTTCTCACGGCGAAAGCCCTCGTCGAGAAGGACATTACCGTCTTTGGCGGACAGCAATGGCGGCCGTTTGTGCACGTGGATGACGCTGCACAATCCGTGCGGCTGGCACTGAGCGCAGACCGGTCGGTAGTGCATGGGCGAACCTTCAACGTTGGGTCTAACGAGCAGAATCTACAGATCGATGAGGTAGCCGAGTTGATCCGCGCTGCCGTGCCGGGTGCAGAAATCTCTCAACATGGTCAAGATGGCGAACGTCGCGACTACCGAGTTGACTTCACCCGCATTAAGAAAGAGCTTGGCTTTGTCCCAAAGTGGTCGATCGAGATGGGTATTCAACAGGTCATCGAAGCGTTGACGTGTGGCGTGGTTGGCGACTACACCGAACCTCGGTACAGCAACGTACGCTCGCTGAGCGAGCAGCGTTCAACAGCGGTTGACCTCGCTGACGGGAAACAGTCGACCGAGAACGAAGGTGACGTGCCGCAGGGCGCAACGCTTAGTTACCAGATCCCGATGCCTGATGCTGACCGAGTCTTTGCCTCAAGTCTTATGGGCGGGTACACGTCGAGTTCTTCGAAAGCGAGTAGCTAGGGGAAGATCTTGACTCGAAGGCGTCGTTGGGTAGAACTGGCCTTTACCTTGAACCTGCGGAGGCCGTCGCCGCGGTAGATCGCAGGACGAGGCCAATTCATGACATCAGGAGATTTCGCAACCGGATGAAGCCCAGCGCCGGTAGTGAAGCCAGCTTCCTCACTAAATGCAATTACTCGCGGATCGACATTTCCGAATGGGTAAGCGATCGACGTGCAGGGCGTACCAAGTTCGTGTTCGATCTGCGATTTCGAGTCGGTTAACTCGTTGCGCACAAGATTGTCGGGGGCGGTGGTGAGCATTGGGTGCGTCTCGGAATGGGATCCGACCTCCCATCCGGCATCGACCAGACGACGAAGGTCGGTCCACCCAACGCTGCGGAGAAGCTCGCTGCTGTCTGATCCGGCCCAGTGGTCGATGCCGAACCAACTCATTGGACGGTCTCTGCCGACCATCGCTGTTGGCACGAAGATTGTCGCTGGGATGTTGCGGCGAGCAAGAATCGGCAGGGCGTGTTGGACAACCGACAGGTATCCGTCGTCAAAGGTCACGACCAAGCGGCGTCCTGGCGATGGCCAAGCGGATACTGCCGATGTGAAGGTCATCGGGGCGTACCCCATGTGCAGTAACGCATCGAGCTGACCCTTGAAATCCGATGTTCGGACCGAGAGTTCGCTCGTCCAGTCGTCATCGACGGTGTGATAGCAAAGCACAAGCAGGTCATTTGTCGACCAACGGGAGTTAGTCATCGACAACTACCGCCCGGCAAAAAGTGTCGAGTGGCTGGCGCATATTTCGGTCGTACCATTTCCGATCCTGGGGTTTGGGCGAGAACTGGCGAAGGTCCCGGGCTACTCGATTCAGCCAGTAACTCGCGACTAAGGCAATAGAACGACCTTTGTCCAAGTAAGAAATTGTTCGTCGAAGCTGTGTGCCCAGTTTCGTGTCGAAGCCCTGCTGCGCAGCGGGTAGAAGAATCCGCGATGATCGTGGTCCGGGCTCAGATGAGTCCTTGCCTCCGACCATCGAGATTGCGAAGAGGTCGAAGAGATCATGGCCGCCAATCCCGCACGCGCTCGCCCAGTCCCAATCAATCACTGACGATAGGCGGCCATCCTTGACGAACAGATTCGAGGTCCACAGGTCGCCGTGACTTCCGCCGACGGGGATTCCCGATAGCGACTGCAGCAGCGCTCGGCACAGTTCGGCCAGGCGGGCGCGATCGTGCGGATTCAGGAACCTTGCTAGTCGTTGTTGCTGCTGCGAAAACGACTGCAAAAAGTCTGGATCGTCGACCGTTCTTCCGTGGTGTTGTGCAACGTGGAGTTCTCGGACGAAGTCGGTGCAATCCTCCCATAACTGGTTTGAGACGGTTTCGGGATGTGCACCATCTGCGACCGGGTCGATTACGAACTGGGTGCTTCCGATCGACCCAACGTACAAGGGAAAGAGCACGGACTTTGTTACGAGCGGGTGCGGCTCGGACGTCTGAAGGGCTTGTAGGTATCGGCTCGAAGCTAAAAGCAGCTGGCCCCCGGGGCCCGAACCCGACCGTAGGACGAACTCCTCAGTGTCCGAACTGACGTATTGCAGGACCTTACCGCTTGCTTGGCCAACCGTGGACGAGAGTTCTAGTGGCTGTCCGAGCAGGCGCGATGCCTGCTCTCGGATTTCGTCGAGTACGGGTAACTGGCGAACTCCGCCTGCCAAGCGGGATCCGATGACAACCTCGCCAGTTGGCCGGCTTGCCCATCGGGTTGCACCTGCAGCCCGACCAATGATTGATGGAGGGAATTTGTTTCCCACCTGAGTAGTGGTGGTGGAATATCCTGCGACCTCGAGGCTGGCCCGGACCTGCCGAACCTTCTTGTCGGCGAGACGCTCGAGTAACGGCGACAGCAGAAGTTGTACGGCGCGGCCGGGGCGTCCGGCCGCGGCCCAGCGGTAGGAGCCCCTCATGTCGATAGCAACGAGTCGGGTTGTGTTAGCAATTCCTACCTCGCTGACTCGATCGAGTTCCTCGAGCGAACCAGTTGCGAGCATGATCTCACAGGAAGGGGCTTCATCGGCAAGAGCCACCGTGATGCCCGAGTGCTGGAGGAGATCCGAAAGTTCGGGCGATCCGAGCACGACAACGTTGCTCGGATCGGGAGGCAAAACCGACCAGACCCAAGCGTGTTGGTGAAGACCAGAGATCATGACGGCTGGAAAAGGGCTGCGATCTTTCCGCGCTGGTTCTCGGCGGTGTGGAGGTGGGAAAGCGCAAGGCCTCGCTCGATGAGCCGCCGTCGAAGCTCGGGTTCATTTGAGATCTTCACGATCGCCTGGGCCATTGCCCGCGCATCTCCTGCTGGTACCAACACGGCGGAATCGCCGACTGCATCGGCGATTCCGCCGACGTTGGTTCCCGCGACGGGAAGCCCTGCGGCGAATGCCTCAAAGAACACCTGAGGAACGCCCTCGGTCCAGGAGATGTGCATCAAGACATTGGCGCGGAAGTACATCGGGTGTAGCTCGGCAAGCGGCACAAACCCGGCGAAGGTAACCCTGTCGCCAAATCCTGCGGCCTCGATAGCAGCCTCAAGGTCTTCGCGCAGCGAGCCGTCTCCACACACGGTTAGATCCCAGGCGACGTCCAGATCGTCAAGGATTTGAAGCACCTCGACGGTGAGCATCGGGTTCTTTTCGGGATCGAGGCGTCCGACCCAGAGCAGGTGAAGTATTCCGCTGTAGTCCCGTGAGTCTGCCTCGTCTTGGCTCACGATCTCGGACTCGGTGGTCAGCGAAATCACCGCGTCGACTACCGGTCGAGCATGACGGTATTTTTGGGCCAGGTCGGGACCGACGGCCACGGTCGGACGGCGCCAAGCGATGATCCTCCAAAGGGCCTCAAGAGTCACTGCGGCACCGTAGATGGCGTGGCATCCCGGGTGCCTTGCCCGTTGGTGAGCCGGAAGGTTCTGTCGCACTCCGAGCACGAGGTGGCGTCGACGAACAATGGCGACGAGTGAAAACAGGATTGCTAGCGGATGGGGTCCGTGTAGCCAGACAGCGTCAACATGGTCGAGCACCTTCCAGAATCGGCGAACCGATGCACCGGCAGCTTTGGCAACACCGAGTGGTTCTTTCAGGTTCGAATAGCTGGGGAGGCCGACAACATCGATGTCGCTTCGCAACATGTACTTGGCGGAGTGGGTCTGCGCCCCGGGCGTCGACTGCCGTCCAACGAGGGTCAAACTCGAGAACCGATTGCGCAGATCCGCGGAGAAGACCACGATCGTCTCGGCGGCATAGTAGTCGTCATCAATGGACGTGAAGACCGCGTCGGTATACACCGCCAGTGCAACGTCGTACTCCGCCAAGTCCGCCACAGCAGGGACTCTACCATGACTCTCGCAGCCTTGGCGTCGATTGAGGTAGGGTCGACTCGTGGCGGAATTGGAAGATCGGGTAGGAAGTCCTGCCCCAGCGGAAGCGGGGCAAACTGCCGATTCTCGGGTCTCGGCTCGGGCATTCTCGCGGCGAGCGGTCGGCACCTATGCGACGAACGTCGCCGTTGCATGCATGTCGATGATCTCGGTCGTCATCACCTCGACGCTGCTTGGCGCAGACGGTCGGGGTCGCATTGCCTTTCTCACCACTTCCGCTCTTCTCACTGCGCATGGTTCGGCCATCGGGATTGGGCCGGCGGCGATGTTTCTCGCTGGGCGAGACCCTGCAAACTCTCGAATAATCGCCGGAACAGTTCTTGTTTTGGCGACGATCTTTGGGGGTGCGGCAACGCTCGTGCTTCTTTTGGTGTTTCGCTTTGTGCCGGCCGAAGCCCTAACGACGACACCGCTGCTGGTAAAGGCTGCACTGAGCGTGATCGCGCCTGCGCTGATACTGCAGGTCGGATTGCTTCACTTGGCGCAGGCTCACTATCGATTCTTCACAACCAATATTGCCTGGGTGCTTCCGCCGGTTGTGAACGTGCTTGGCAATGGCTTTCTGGCACTGACTGGAACCCTAACGGTCGACGCGGCGGTGCTGATGTGGGCGGGCGGCCAAGCGTTGTCGACATTGGTCCTTTTGGGTGATGTGATCCACTCGATTGGTCTTGGGACGCCTACGTTGCGAATGGCTCGAGACCTACTTCGCTTTGGCGCACAATCTCACGTGGCTCGTCTCTTGCTGATCGGCAACTACCGACTTGACCAGTGGATTCTCGGCGTGATCGCCGGAAACTCAGTCCTAGGGGTCTACAGCGTCGCAGTCGCTTGGGCCGAAGCGCTGTTTTTCCTTCCGACAGCGTTGGCATCGGTTCAGCGTCCAGATCTTGTGAGGCTCCGAGGGGCAGATGCCGGGCGCTTTGCTGCCCGTGTCTTTCGTATCTCGACCACCGTTACGCTGCCGCTAGTCGTCGTGATGGTCGGTTTGGCACCACTTCTCGCGGTCGGAGTGTTTGGGTCTGAGTTCGAAGGTTCAATTGTCCCAATCCGGATCTTGGCGTTCGGCGCTTTTGGAATCGGGGCGATGAAGCTCATCGGGAACTCCCTGAATGCGCAGGGACGCCCCTTGTTGGAATCGGTTGCTGTCGGAGCATCGTTCGTCACGGTCACCGTTCTTGACGTGATTCTGGTGCCACGTTTCGGAGCGGTTGGCGCAGCGCTGGCTTCGGCGATCGCCTATACCTTCGGTGGAGCTGTCGCAATCGGCCTGTTTCTTCGGGTGCTCTCGGTGGGAACCGGCGAGCTCAGACCGCGATTACGAACCGACCTGCGCTGGCTCACCTCTCGCCTTAGCGCTTTGTGACTGCGTGTTGCGAGTCTGCAACCCCGAGCGCCGAGACTGCGGCAGTCCCGATCCCGCGGAATAGTCCGAGGCCGTAGCCGAGGTGCTGGGCTGAGTAGCAGCCTGCTACCCGGCCTGCCGCTCGAAGATCGCCGTCTGTTGCCTGCACGGCGGACACTGTGGCTGCTGCTGAATAGGTGCCCGCGACAGTGAGGAGTACGGCTCGGGCTGCTCGGCTTCGGGCGCTCATGGTGATCGATCCAACCAGGGTCGAGACAAAGACGGCTGGAACCGCGTAGCGAGCGCGCATAGATCCTGGATGGGCTTGAACGACCCGAACGCGGGATCTGCCGTAGTTCATGTGTTGCCGGAAGACCGCTTTCCAGCTTGAGCGAGTTGTGTACCGGAATCGGAGCGAAGTATCGAGGAGCACTTTGTATCCTGCTTGGGTCAGACGGTATGCCGATTCTTCGTCTTCGCTAACGAGCATGTTGGTTGCGAATCCGCCCACAGCTGCGAGTGCTTCGCGTCGATAGACGCCGCCTTGCACTGTCTCAACAAACGCTCGCTCGCGTCGGTCGGAGTAGACGCTGTTTCCCACACCGAACTTTGAGCCCCGGGCTGCTGCTACGGCCTCACCGAATTTGGTGTCGCCGACCTGTTTCGGTTGACCTCCTACAAGCCCTACGTCTTGTTCGAGTTCGCCTAGGATGCGGACTGCCTGGGAGAGGTAGTCGGACTCGATGTAGGTGTGGGCATCGACCCGCGCAATGATGCTGGAGTTGCCGAGTTCGATACTTGCGTTTAGCGCTTGGCCGGCATTGAGCCGGCCCCGCCCGGTCACAAGTGTTATCCGGTCGTCGTGCTCTTGGCGAGCCGCCACTTTGTCGGCGGTGCGGTCGGCTGAGCCGGCGTCGGTTACAAAGATGCGAATACGATCTCGCGGGTAGTCTTGGGCGTCGATTTGGTCGAGACATTCTGAGATGTGGTTTTCCTCGTTGAATGCAGGGATTACCACGTCGATCATCTGGGGTTCATCGCCCACCGGGGTCGGGAGGGTCTTGACGTCTGTCGAACTCATGTTTTTCCGCCTGTTTGTCGCCGTATCGGGTGCATTTGTCGCAACCCTTGACCCGACAGAAACAAGCGGCATGCGGTTGGTCTGGCCGTATCCGCCAATCTGTCAAGTTTCGATCACTATAGGCCTCAACGGATTTTATTTTCCATAGACGTCTGAAGTTGCGCTATGTTGCTACCGATGTAAGGCGGCAGTCGGCGGACGAAACATGGCATCAGGCGGAAGCAAAACACAAATGGCGGAATTTCGAGCTTTTCACGCGCACACGGGCACAAACGGCTCTGCGACGGAACCTCATCTTGAGGGCGGATTCGACACCGGCTTCGATGAAGGCGTACTCGTTGCGAACATTGGGAAACGGGTGGCGCCTCTTCTGTTGGCGTTACTCCTCCCACTTGTGTTGGCTCTTACGTGGTTGGCAGTTCGGTCTCCGCAGTATGAGGCCACCGCCAAGCTCGTGGTGTTTCCGGTGGCGGACGATGACGATGTTCGAGGGCTGCCCGTCATCCGGCGCTACGGCGAACCTACACGGACGATTCAAACCGCCGCTGCGCTTATCGGTACCCGAGATATTGCCGAACGTGCAGCACAACAACTTGGTGGAAGCTGGACGCAAAGTGACGTCAGCGAGAACATAACTATCGTTCCGGTTGGTCAGACCGACGTGCTTGGGGTGAAGGCCCGAGATTCATCGCCAATCGCTGCCGAGCAGTTGGCCAATGCCTACGTGGATGCTGTCCTTGCTGTGCGGGGTGAGAACCTGGCTTCAGTGGTCGATGCCGAGCTGGCGCAACTTTCTGCTCGTGTCGAGGAATCTCCTCCGGCGCTGGCCGCCGACATAGAACAGCGAATGAGTGCACTTCGTCTTCTTCGAACAGATCGCTCCCTTTCGCTCGCTGAGAGAAGCACGCCAGCGGTACTTGAAGGGCAGCGGACGTTACCCCTCACGATAGTGGCCGCGCTGTTCGCGGGGTTAGCGTTGGCGATCGCAACCTATGTGGTTCTTGGTTGGATGTCGCCGAAAACCGTTGGTTCCGTGCGCTCCGCCGCCGAGCTCCTCTCCTGTTCGGTACTCGGGGTCGTGCCCGGACGCTCGGCAATTCCGCTCGGATTTCGGAGGCGCTCACCAAGCCGTGACGCCTCATTTCGCGTTCTCGTTCAGCGGCTTCGCCAGCAACTGGACCTCCAGGAAAACGCGCTGGTAATCGCTAGCCCTGGGAGCTCGGGTGATGCACGCTATGTCGCAGGTGGTCTCGGGATTGCGATGGCGGCCACATCTCAGTCAGCAGTGCTCGCAGTAAACGCAGGCGGGGATGGCAAGTGGTCGTCGGAGGTCGGCTCGTCGCTTCGATCACAAGACAAATCGCGTCGCTATTGCGGTGGAAAGGCATTGCCTGGCCATTCGGGGCTGTGGATGCTCGACGTTGATGTTCCGCTTTCGCTGCGCTCGGGCCAGATGCCATCGGTGACAGCGAGTGTTCTCGACCGGAATCCGCCGGACGACGTTGCGCTCCTTATTGTTCCTCCGGCTCTGGAAGACGATGAGCTAACCCTCACTTCCGCTGATGATGAGGTCGTCATTCTTGTTGTGCGAACTCACTACACGACTGTTCGGTCTCTGCTTTTGGCGAATGACATGGCGTCGCTCACCGGCGTGCGGGTTCTCGGAGCGATCGTTGTTGACCAGACCAGAAAAGCCAACCACATCCTGACATGAGTTCGGTGGCGTACTCTCCCCGGATCCTTGTCGGAATGCTTCTTTCCGCAGCCGCCCTTGCAGTGGGAAGTGTCGAGGCCCCTCAGGTTATCTTGGGCGCGATTGCTATCGCAGCAATGGCCTGGGCAACGAAACGGTCGGCAGAGATTCCGCTTGTCCTGTTTGCAGGCCTCCTTCATCTCGAAGCCATAGCGGTGACGAACCTCGCAGGGAAAGCGCTGATGCTCGTCGTGGTGGTGCTCCTTGTGGTTCGGCGGTGGCAACTCGGCCCTAGCCAACGCCGTCAGAGTCCTGCCTTCGCTGTATCGGTTGCATCGGTCGGCGTACTGTCGGCGTGGGTCATCGCGTCGATGAGTTGGGCCGTTGACGTTGAACGATCGTCGGCGGCGTTAACGATTTGGCTACCTTCGGTGTTGCTCTTCTTAGCTGTTGCGAATCTGGTGCCGGAAATTTCCTGGTTGCGCAATGTGCTCGCGGCCTTGGTGGCCGGCGCTGTCGTATCGATCGGTGTTGGACTCCTGGGTTTTTCTGAACCTGAGCAAGGTCGACTCGTCGGCGGCGCTGGTGATCCGAACTTCCTTGCCTACAGCCTTCCAGCGGCTCTCGTGCTTGCCGCCCTCTGGACTCTGAAGCGGACGCCGGATGACGCCAGTGCCGCCAAGCGCACGGCGATACGGATAGGGGCGGGCGGGGCCGTGATCTTTCTCACGGTCGGATTGGGGCTCACCGGGTCAAGGGGTGGACTCGTCGCTCTCGCAATGGCGATGCTCGGTGGGCTTTTGGTGGCCGGAAGCCGGAGTCGGTCTTCACAGTCATTTTTGGGACTCTGTGCCATCGGAGCGACGGTCCTCGCCGCGGTTCTCTTCTCGCCGATTGGTCGGCGTTTCTTTGTTAGTGACGGCGGCACTGGACGCGACGAGTTGTGGCGGGTCGCTATCGCGATCACGAACGATCATCCGATTTCGGGGGTCGGGCTCGACAACTATCCGGTGGTTGCCCCGGAGTACACCCGATCGGTTGGCGTCCTCGAACAGGTCGATCTCATTTCCCTCCGGCCGCACCAATCCCACAGCATCTACCTTCAGGTGCTTGCCGAACTCGGAGCGGTAGGGTTCATCGCACTCCTTGGTTTTTTGGGCTCATGCTTGTTTTGTTACCGGTTGGCAGCAGCACGTTTCTGGCGGAACGACGAACCCGAGAATTCTCTGCTCGCAGCAACGGCAGGAGTAGCGACGTTGTCGGTTCTTGTTGGAGCGTTGTTCCTCCCACTTCTGTTCGAGAAGCGACTGTGGTTGTTGTTGGCCCTCGGTCCGGCGTTTGAGCGCTGCTCAAGACGTCGGATGACAAAACGTATCGTTGTTGAGCCGTTGGATGAGCAACGTTCGAGCCGCCAGGAGCAACTTCTATGAGGGGGTTCACGTTGCAGCGGGACTTAGCTAGCCGATCGCGAATGTCCTCTGTGGTGGCTTCGCTGGTCTTGTTGACGCTGCTCGGCGGCGTTTTGGGAGGTTTCGCCGACAACGGCGAGGCCGACGGAGTTTCCGAGGACAGCCGAGTGCTGGTTACAGCGCGAACGCTAGCGAAGTGTTCTCTCGACGAACCGCTCCAGCCGGGCGAGCATCCACCCGGATGCTGGAGACCCTATGGGCCCCGGAGCCCTTTCAATGCCGTCGTCCCTGGAAACCCGACGGTCCGGCAGGACTCGGCCGAGATCATCAAGAAGATGATGAGTCTCGGACTAATCGCCGATATGAAGATCGCCCCTGAGACCGCCTCGGATTGGTATCACCCGCTGTATTTTTCGTCCGAGGACGACCCCGAGTACGTCATCAGGTGCACCAACAGTGTCCGGTGGGGACCATGTGAGGTCGAAGGAATGACCGTCCGAATTCCTGCCGAAGCAAGGCCAGCCTCCGGCGGTGACGCTCACTTGGCGGTCGTCGAACAACACACTGGCTGGGAGTACGACTTTTGGCAGGCATCAGACCGGTCACCTAGCGGCGGGGTCCTTCGGGTTACCTACGGCGGACGCACCCGAATCAACGGTAATGGCGTCGGCTCTGATGCTACGGCCGCCCATTTTGGACTTGCTGGTGGCATCGTTCGGTTCGAAGAACTGAGAGACGGCTCCATCAACCACGCGCTCTTTCTCTTCGTCGGGTGTTCTGCAGAGGAAGAAGTGCTACCAGCTCTTGGCAACGGAAGAGTATGCGACGACCCAACGGATGCCCCGGCTGTCGGCGCAAGGCTTTGGCTCGATATGTCGCGAGCCGAAATCCTCGCGTTGGGTCTACCGGAATGGAAGCAGGCGTTGCTCATTGCAATGAGTGTCTACGGCGGCTATGTCGGTGATACGGGTGGTAACGAGGCCTTTACGATCGCCCTCGAGTCCGCGTCGTCTTACACCAGTTTCGGCCAGCCAAATCCTTGGGTGCACTTCGTGGGCGAGTCAGGGGTTCTTGAGGAAGATGGCGTGATTACCTTTGACATCGCGGAAGGCGTTGATTGGGCCGGAAGGCTAAGGGTGCTTGAACCCGTGCGTGCACCATGTCTCGGGACAAGAGTCGGAGGCCCTTTCTGTGACTACCGCACGCCTTCGCCTCCGCCCGACACCCGAGACGCAGGCCCTTGACGACGATGAATACTCCCTGCTCTGATGTGCCCTGCGCCGAAGTCGTGCCTTCTGCATACCTCAAGATGCGTGCAGATTTCGTCGATCGGCCACTCGCTGCTCTTCTCCTACTGGTCTTCTCGCCGATTCTTCTCATCGTTGGAATTGCGGTGGCGGCGTTCGAGGGATTTCCCGTGCTTGTTGCACTTGAACGAGTTGGCATTGATCGATCGATGTTTTATCAGAAAAAGTTCCGATCGATGACCGTTGAAACTGGGGGGTCACAGATCACCGCTGGTGGGGATCTGCGCGTAACGCCCCTAGGCGAAAAATTGCGATCCTGTCGGCTCGATGAACTCCCACAGTTGCTGAATATTCTTCGGGGCGAGATGTCGCTGATCGGACCGAGGCCCGAGAACGCTGACATGGTGGACGATCGTTCGGAGTGGTCCGACGTGTTGCAGGTGCGCCCGGGGCTTGCAGGCGTAACTCAGCTTGTGTTTTCCCAGCTCGAACCGAAGCTACTTCGTGGTCCGGACCCCGAAAGCACCTATCGCTACGTGGTATTGCCCGCAAAGTTGTCAGTCGACCGTTGGTACATCAGCACAGCGAGTCCGCTGCTCGATCTACAGATTCTTGCGGCGACGCTCCGGGCGATCAGCGGCCGTCCACCTCCTGCCGCTCTCCTCGGTCGCCTCCCAGATCTATCGGGTTTGTTGAGGGAATGATTTGACCGATGAGACGGAAGCCAGCATCTCGGCTGTGCAGGCTTGGTCGTCCACTCGTAGCTTTTGAACTTCTAGCCAATCATCGCCTGTTGCAAGCCAGGTGGAACCATCAATCCTGTGTTGTACCGCCCCTGGTGGTTCCGTTGCTGGTTGTCGGGTGAGGCGCGTCGTGACTACCTCAACCGGCTTGTCGTCGATCAACACCCGTGGGTAGCCGCATGGCGAGGGAAACGGTCCGAAGTCAGTCGCTCGGCAGAGGTTGTGAATGCGAGTTGCTGCCCAGGTGACGTCAATTCGGCCATCCAATGGTTGGCTGCCAGCCGCGAAGTACCGCCGCGTCCCAAGCTGAGGTGATCGTGGAACGGCTTCGGGTGAGCTGGTGAGATCCTCGAACAACTCGGCAACGAGCGCAGTGCCATGGTCGACACACTTTCGAAAGACCGAGAAGCCAGTATCAGTATCGAGGATAGGAAATCGCTTCTCGTAAGCGATCTTCCCGGTATCGATTCCCGGGTCCATCCAGTGCATCGTGACCGCGTGGTCGTTCTCGCCGTTCGCTATTGCGTGCGGGACAACGTTTAATCCGGCGTATGACGGGAGTGGACCCGGGTGAAGGTTGAGGCTTCCTATCGTCGGTCGCTCGAGAACTTCGGGAGCGATGATCGCTAGCGAATGGACGTTCAGAAGAAGGTCGATAGAAAGCTCGGACAAGGTGGTTGCAAACTGCTTGTCGCGCACCAGGTGTGCCGGACGTGCATCGATGCCGAGCCGGTTCGCAGACCGATGAAGTGCGGCCCCGCTAGATTCCTGCGCTGCGACAAGCACAAGAACGGGTGAATGGCCAAGTCTGTGCAGGGCATCAAGAGCCTTAGCGCCAGCAGCCTCGCCGCCGACAAGAACGACATTCACCGAGCCTGCTTGGCGTCCCTTTGACTTCTGCGCACTCGCCACCGCCTCCCATGTCAACTCTCGCATACCCTCACGATCTTTGCTAACGTCCCTCTCGGCGATTTCGATCGGACCGCGCTGCCTCTGGTTGCTCAACCCGGTCGGAACGACGGTTCTTTGCAATCGGCGGAAAATGGCGGACATGGCGGACATGGCGGAACGTTCAACTGGTAGTGGTGTAGGCGAAATCTCGCTGTACGCAACCATCCCACCTTTCGACTCTGAGCTTGGGGCGAGCTACAGCGGCAGAGTCGACGAGGTCTCGCGCTGGAGCGAGAACGCTGGCTATCGCGGTGCGCTTGTCTACACCGACAATGGGTTGTTGGACCCTTGGCTGGTAGCCAACATGGTCATCGCAGGAACCGAAGCGCTTCGACCTTTGGTTGCCGTGCAGCCTGCGTACATGCACCCCTACTCCGTCGCGAAGCTAATAAGTTCACTTGGTCATATCCATGGTCGGGCCGTCGACGTGAACTGGGTTGCCGGTGGTTTCGTTCGGGACCTGCGCGCGCTTGGCGATGGGACTGCCCACGACCGGAGGTATGACCGTATTGTTGAGTATGCGTCGGTCGTGAGCGACTTGTTGTTGGGTCGGTCAGTTGATCTCGACGGAGATTTCTACCAGGTGTCGGGTTTGGCGCTCAACCCAACTCTTGATGACCGGTTGCTTCCACAACAGACATTGTCTGGTTCGTCCGAGGCGGGCGTAGCCGCTGCGGTGGCGCTAGGCGCTACTGCTGTCCAGTATCCCGAACCAAGGCTGGCTAGTTCGGCGCCCCTCGGATGCGCTGACCAGACCGGAAGTCTGGGCATTCGCGTTGGGATCATTGCACGTGAGGATGAAGCCGACGCATGGCGTGTTGCTCGTAGCCGATTCCCACCTGATCGGCGTGGTCAACTCGTTCATCGGTTGGCGATGGCAGTGTCGGACTCATCTTGGCATCGGCAGCTTTCGAACGCTGCGAAGCACGACTTTGGGGACAGTCCGTACTGGATGGTTCCCTTCGAAAATTACAAGACGTTCTGCCCCTATCTCGTTGGAACACCAGAACGAATTGCTGCCGAGCTCGCTGAATATCTCCGTCGGGGGTGCGACACGATCATCACCGATGTTCCATTCAGCGCCGAGGAGTCCGCTCAGGTTATTGAGATAGTCGGGGTTGCGCAAAGTCTCAGCACAGAGAGGAGCGGAGTGTCGGCATGAGCGCGCTAGTCGAGCAGATTCTTCGCCAAGCCCGGCTGGTACCTGATGCGCCAGCGATTCATGTCGAGGGCAAGCTGTACTCCTACGCTGAATTGGTTGAGAAGGCCTCGTTGGTGGCGGCGACGATTCTCGAATCCTCGAAACCGGCGACGCCCGTCGCTGTCTTCGGCGAACGAAAGTTTTGGGCATACGCGGCGATTCTGGGTTCGCTCTTGGCTGGGCGAACCTATGTGCCTCTCGGAGTTTCGTTGCCAGCCGAACGTCGCGACAAGGTGTTCGACCGATCAGGAGCACGGACGATAGTCGCTGCCGGCCCAGACCTTTCGGTCCTTTCGAATTTGCTTGTTCGCTCGTCTGAGCCAATCACCCTTATCCATCCGGATGGAGACCCTCCATCGTTGCCTGCGGGGGCGGTAGCGCATCGCATCCTTGGCCGACCCGACCTTGTGAACATGCCAGTTCCCCTTCCAGTCAGGGATCCTGAATCGCCCGCGTATCTTCTTTTCACGTCAGGTACCACTGGCGAGCCAAAGGGGATTGGCATCCCACACAACCGCGTTGAGGCCTATGTTCGGGCGGCGCGCGAACTCTTTCAGGTGGGACCAGGCGACCGTTGCTCGCAGAACTTCGCTCTGACCTTTGATCTTTCGGTGCACGATCTGTTTGTAACGTGGACCGCAGGTGCGTGTCTGTTCGTGACCCCTCCTAGGTCGGTTCTCGCTCCAGGTAAGTACGTCAAGGAGCACCAGCTGACCCACTGGTTTTCGACGCCGACAACCGCTGCGCTCATGCAGCGGGTGCGGCAGCTGTCGCCGGGGGCGTTCCCAAGCGTCCGCGTCAGCCTGTTCTGTGGCGAAGCCCTGCCGGTAGCCCTCGCTCAAGCATGGAGTAGCGCCGCGCCGTATTCCGAAGTTCACAACCTCTACGGGCCGACCGAGGCGACCATTGCGTGCCTGGCGCACCGGTTCGATCCTTCGCAAACACCATCGGTCCTCGGCGATGGCGGCACGGTGCCGATCGGTCAGGGATTCGGGGGTACCCACACCGCTATCGTCGACGCAAATCTCCAGCCCGTCGTCCCGGGCGAAAGCGGCGAGTTGCTCCTTGGCGGGGACCAGTTGGCACCTGGTTACTGGAACGACCCTGAGCGCACCGCGGTTTCATTTGTTGAATGTGATGACCTAGAACCACCCGGAGTTTGGTACAGGACCGGAGACCTCGTGTCGCTCAACCTTGATTGTGAGCCACCATCGATCTCGTTTCGAGGGCGCCTCGACGACCAGATCAAGGTGCGAGGTCATCGCGTCGAGCTCGCCGAAGTCGAGACCGTCCTGCGATCGGTTTCGGGGACGAGCGCCGCTGTCGCCATTGGCTGGCCCAAAACAGAGTTGGGAGCGGACGGAATTGTGGCCTTCATTATCGGGGAGGGCGTCGACGGTGAGCCCGTGCTTGAGCTATGTCGGTCCCTCCTGCCCAGCTATATGGTGCCGACGGCTCTACACATTCTCGATTCGCTTCCTCAGACGGCCAGCGGGAAGGCAGACCGCAGGCAACTCGTCGCTATGCATGAGGAGGAGGTCCAGGGTGTGTGACGAAACGCGAATTCGAAACGCGGTCCTCGGCGCTCTTCGACAGCCGTTGGTAATCGCTGGTTTGGATCCCAACGACATCGACAATGATTTCGACATCCTCGGGTCCGGAATCATCGACTCGCTGGCCTTTGTTGACCTGTTGCTTGCGGTTGAAGCAGAGTTGGGAAGTCAACTTGAGCTTGAGCTGCTCGACTTTGACGACGTGACGAGTCTAGGGGCTCTGATGCGGATCCTGCATCGTATTCTGGTTCCTGCATGACGGGGATCCGACCCGTCGAGCTCTCGGACATCGAGGAGATTGCTGCTCTCTACGAGCGGGTAGCCCGTTCCGGCACCAACGTGGTTCCCCAGGGGTTAGCCGAGCAATTTGCGCGCTACGTTTTCGACCATCCTTGGGCAGACGCCGAGCTCCCGTCCCTGGTCTTCGAGACTGCCCGAGATGGAATCGTCGGGTTCATCGGTTCTCACGTTCGACACGTTCGGGTTGGCGGCGAGCGAATTCGAGCCGTCTGTAGCGGCCAGTTGGTCAGCGATCGCGATCGCGCGAACCCCACCGTTGGGCCGTTGCTCTTGCGGGCACTCATCGGGGGTGACCAAGACCTCACGTTCACCGATGGTGCGAGTCCATTGGTTCGTGATATTTGGTGTCGTTTCGGTGGGGCGGTGCTTTATCCCGAATCGCTTAGTTGGGTTCGCGTTCTTCGCCCGAGTGCTGCGGCATCGCATCGTCTGCTTGCTCGGTACAACTCCGACCGATTGAGAACCGCATCACGACCGGTCATGTCGATGCTTGACCGCGGCGCCGAACATTGGACAAAGCCATCTCCGCCTTCAGAACAGTTACGGTCCTCGATTCTTCATCCCGGCGACTACGTCCAGCTCTATCAACGACTCTGCAACGATTTTGGCCGGGTGGAGGTCGATTGGGACACGCCGTTCGTTGATTGGCTCATGGAAGAACTCAGACACCTTCCTTCTCGGGGTGAGCTGGTTTGCAAAGCGTTTCATCGGTCGGGAAAGCCTGTGGGGTATTACGTTGCGCTAGTTGAGAAGGCGAAGGTTGCTCGACTCCTTGAATTGACTGCCCTACCCGCCGACGTCGGTGTTGTCTTGGATCACCTTCTCGAAGACGTTTGGAGCGCTGGCGCTTCTGCCTTACAGGGGCGTCTGGAACCGTCGCTGTTCGAACCCGTCGCACGGCGAGGGTCCCTTATCGTTCCGAGCGAACGGGTCTTGTTTCATGCAAAACAAGCCGAGCTACTCGCCGAGGTCCGACATCACCACAGGATCAGTCGTTTCGCAGGAGAGTGGTGGATGGGCCATCACACGGAGCAGTTTGTCGAAAACCGTGGCCCGAGAGGGCGCGCGAGCGCTAGCTGGATAGACTCAGCAGTGGTCCACGGTTCCTGAACCGCCGACCACTTCGTATTTCCTCATCTACTTCATTCACTCCTGGCAGCAACCCACGGTCGCGCAAGCGCCAACTGCCCAGGAATCTAACCGCTGGGAAGGAACTACAGCTATGGCTGTTGTATCTATCAAAGACCTGCTTGATGCAGGCGTGCACTTCGGACACCAAACTCGACGTTGGAACCCGAAAATGAAGCGCTTCCTCCATGGTGAGCGCAACGGCATTTACATCATCGACCTCCACCAGACCCTTCAGCTGCTGTCTGAGGCCTACGAGTTTGTTCGCGATCTCGTCGCCGATGGCGGAACGGTCTTGTTTGTTGGAACCAAAAAGCAAGCCCAGGACAGCGTCCAGAGCTACGCCGAGCGGTCCAACATGCCGTACATCAACGAGCGTTGGCTCGGCGGCATGCTTACCAACTACGAGACCATGGGTAAGCGCGTGGCGAAGATGAAGGAATACCAGCGCATGCGCGACTCGGGTGAGTTCGAGGCCATGCCCAAGAAGGAAGCCCTTCTCATCAACCGCGAACTCACCAAGCTCGAGAAGAACCTCTTTGGTATTCGCAACATGGAGAAACTGCCTCAGGCGGTCTTCATCCTCGATACCAAGAAAGAAAGCATCGCGGTTACCGAAGCCAACAAGCTAAAGATCCCGATCATCGCTGTGGTCGACACCAACTGCGACCCTGACCTGGTCAAATACGTCATTCCTGGCAACGACGATGCCATTCGCTCTGGCGACTTGATGGCTCGCATCATCAGTGAAGCCGTCATCGAAGGCCGCTTTATTGCCTCGAAGAAGAACCCGCCGGTTGCCGATGACGGCAAGCCAGCGCCGGCTGCACCGGCACCGCTGACCCCCGAGCAGCAAGCCGCCAAGGCTGCCGCTCAAGCCGAAGCACGAGATGCAGCAGCAACCGCTGCGGCACAGCGCGACGCCAGAGTCGCTGCTGGCGAGGCCCCCGCTCCGGTGGCCGCTGCCCCCGAAGCTGCACCAGCCGAGGCCGCACCGGCCCCTGCCGAGGCACCCGCTGAGCCAGCACCCGAGGCTGCTGCCCCGGAGATGACCGACGCCGAGAAGGCAACCGCCGAAGCCATTGCGCGTGCAGAAGCTGCGCAGGCTGAGGCAATCGCCAAAGCCAAAGCAGCCGCCGACGCGGCAGCTGGAACCCCCGAAAGCTGAATCCCACAAACCAATGGCTGATATTTCTGCAAAAGACGTAAAGGCGCTCCGCGACGAAACCGGCGCGGGCATGATGGACGCCAAGAAGGCGCTCGTCGCTGCTGACGGCGACATGGAAGCCGCCAAGCAGGCCCTTCGAGAGAAGGGCCTGGCTAAGGCAAGTGGTCGAGGCGACCGCGAGAACATGGAAGGCGTGGTTGCTGTCGTTGGCGACTCCACCAAGGCCACTATTGTTCACGTGAAGTGCGAAACCGACTTCTCGGCAAAGTCCGATGGCTTCGTCGGATTTGTCAATACCCTCGCCGATTCGGTGCATGCCAATGGTGCCGACGCTGCCAAAGCGGCGCTCGAAACCGAACTCGAAGACCTCAAGCTTCTGCTGAAGGAAAACATCGAGATTGCGGTTGCCGAGGTCATCGAAGCTGGCGACGGAAACACGCTCGACACCTACGTGCACATGCAAGAGGGTCGCGGCAAGAACGCCGTGGTCATCGAGGGTTCTGGCATCGACGCCGAAACCCTTCACCAGGTTGCGTTGCACATCGCATTTGCGAAGCCGATGTGTCTGACTCGCGACGACGTGCCAGCCGATGAGGTTGAGGCCGAGCGGGCCAGCCTGCTTGAAATCACCAAGGCCGAAGGCAAGCCCGAGCAAGCGTGGGACAAGATCGTCGACGGACGCTTGTCCGCATGGCTTGGCGAGCGCGTCCTGCTCGATCAGGGTCTCCACGGCGACAAAGTCACCGTTGGCGCCACGATCGGCGATGGCACCATCGTTCGATTCGTGCAGGCATTCACCGGCGCCTAAGCGCTCTGTAGACCCCATCGTGGGGTGAACGCGCCACAAGTTTGGTCGCGTTTCGTTCAACTCGCTGTCGCGGGCATACCCTTAACAAACGAGTCACAGCATCCAACCTGGTTGGATGCTGTAGCGCGTCGCCCATCCTTAACCATCCCGATAGGAGCCCCCGATGGAGATCGATAACCCAATCACGCCCGGAACCAAAAAGGCCCGTTGGAACCGGGTGTTGTTAAAGGTCTCAGGCGAAGCCTTCGCCGGCGAGGCAGGCTACGGCGTCGATGCCGATGTAGTGGCAAAGATTGCCCATGACATCGTCGAACTGCGCAAAGAGTTCGCGGTCGATGTGGCCATCGTGGTCGGTGGCGGCAACATCTGGCGGGGAATGTCGGGCGCC
Source organism: uncultured Acidimicrobiales bacterium (assembly GCA_938023735.1). Lineage (GTDB taxonomy): Bacteria > Actinomycetota > Acidimicrobiia > Acidimicrobiales > SHLQ01 > CALLQB01. The sequence goes on along the minus strand of CALJDK010000050.1, from coordinate 31,411 downwards.
GGAGCCGGCATGGACCGCATCCAGGCCGACTACATGGGCATGCTGGCCACCATCATCAACTCGCTTGCGCTTCAAGGTGCGATGGAGCACCTCGGACAACCCACCCGGGTGCAAACCGCAATCGGCATGCAACGCGTTGCCGAGCCCTACATTCGGCGCAAAGCAATGCGCCACCTCGAGAAGGGGCGGGTCGTCATCTTTGGTGGCGGAACCGGCAACCCGTTCTTCACCACCGATAGTGCGGCGGCGCTGCGAGCGGTCGAGGTCGAGGCCGACGTGGTGATGAAGGGAACCCACTCGGGAATCGACGGCATCTATACCGCCGACCCAAAACTCGACCCAGACGCGGTAAAGATCGACAACGTATCGCACCAAGAAGTGCTCCAAAAGGGCCTGAAGGTTATGGACTCGACCGCCATTGCACTTTGCATGGACAATGAATTGCCTATTGTGGTGTTCGACTTGTTGGGTGAAGGCAACGCACGATCCCTGCTCGCGGGCGAAGCGGTAGGTACGCTGGTGAGCTAGTCGCACCTCCGGGTGTGCTGCCGCCAACATTCCAGAAATCCAGAAATTCCGGAAACAGGGGACACGAGGATAGTTGAGTAACGAACTGATCGACCTGGTGCTTGAAGAAGCCGCCGAAAAGATGTCGGGTGCCCTCGGTTACGCGAGATCTGAGTTCTCGACCGTTCGAACCGGTCGTGCCAACCCTGCGCTCATCGAGCGAGTGGTCGTGGTCGCCTACGGTGTCGAGAATCGGCTGCAGGAACTTGCCGGGTTTTCCGTACCCGAAGCACGCCAGCTCTTGGTTACCCCGTTCGATCCGCAGAACCTCGAGGCCATCGAAAAAGCAATCATGAATGCTGGCTTGGGTCTCACCCCGAGCAACGATGGTCGAACGATTCGTCTCTCGTTCCCGGCGCTCACCGAAGAGCGCCGAGGCGAGTTGGTGAAGGTTGTAAACAACATGGCCGAGGATGCGCGTAACAAGATGCGTGGAATTCGGCGAGACAGCCGTAAAGATCTGGAAGGCCTCGAAAAAGAGGGTGGCATTTCCGAGGACGACATCGGGCGGGCAGAGAGCAAGCTCGACGATTTGATTCATAAGAAAGAGGCCGAGATTGAGTCGGCCCGAGAAGCGAAAGAGAACGAGTTGCGTGAGATCTAAATCCCACACAACAGGAGGACATCAGTGAGCAACGATTCCGGTCAGTTCGACGTCGACGACGACCAATTCGAGGGAATCCGCCTCATCGGCGGCGACTCCATCGATGACGAAGTATCACCTGGCGACAGTGTGTTCGGCGGCGACTCGGTGTTCGCCGACGACGACGACGACCTTTTGCCCTGGGACGAACCGGCCGGCGCTGGCGCTACCACGTTTGCTGCTGTCGATCTCGACGACGATATTTCCGACGAGATCATTCCCGACGAGATAGTTTCCGACGGTTCCGACTCGGTCGAAGTTATTCCTGACGCCGACGATGATGATCTCGAAGCCTGGTCGTCGCTCGGCCGCGACGACCCGCAGTGGGACACCACAAGCGAGTCCGCTGCAAGCACACCCGTTGTTGGCGACGTCGATAGTCCGCAGGGCGACGAGTTCTTTGCCTTCGACGACGATGATGACCTTCCGGCACTCGGAAGCGACCAGACCACGGGTTTCGATCCTCCGCTGATGCCACCAGACGCTCCCGATTTGCCCGATGCTCCCAACGCCCCCGGTCTCAATGAGCCCGTGAACATTTCGACGGCTGCCCCGGTTGCCGACGCGCCCGAGGCGGTTAACGCTGCTGCCCACAGCGGCGAAATTGTGCAGCCCCCCGAGCGCGACATGGGTATGGCCATCGCAACTGCGGTGGGAATGCTGGCGCTGTTTCTTGTTGCCCTGTACCTCGGCCCGGTGTTTGCCGTCATTCTTGTCGCCGCGGTCGTCGGACTTTCCACAGCCGAGTTCTACAACGCGGTTCGTCCACCCGGGTTTCAACCAGCGGTTCTCCTCGGACTTGTCGCCTCGGTCAGTTTGGTACTTGCTGCCTACTGGCGGGGTGAGTCGGCGGTTCCGCTCGTGCTCTTCCTTACCGTTGCGTTTGGCATGCTCTGGTATTTGACCGGGGTCGGCACCGACCGGCCGGTCATGAACCTTGGCGTCACGTTCCTCGGAGTGATGTGGATCGGGTTCCTCGGAAGCTTCGCCGCGTTGATGCTGAAGGTACCCGACGATGGCGTTGGCCTCATGCTCAGCGCAGTTGCTGTCACCGCGGGCCACGACATCGGGGCCTTGCTTATCGGTCGCACCGCCGGACGGTCGCCGCTCTCGGCGGCAAGTCCCAACAAGACTGTCGAAGGTCTTGTGGGCGGTGGATTGTTCGCCATCGTTGCGGCACTGATTCTGTACCTGGTCGGTGTCGAACCCTTCGCCGGCGACGGCCCCAACGCTGGCTTCACCGCCGCCATCCTCTTGGGCGTTGTTGCCGCAATCACCGCGCCACTCGGCGACCTGGTTCAGTCGTTACTGAAGCGCGACCTTGGCATCAAAGACATGGGAACAATTCTTCCCGGCCATGGTGGACTTCTCGATCGCTTCGATGCGCTGCTGTTCGTGTTGCCCGCCACGTACTATCTCGCCAGGATGATTCTCTACTAATAGTCGTTCCCCGGCCACGGAGGCCGCTGCGCTCGGGCTCCGAGCTGGCGCTCTCCGCCCTACCGGCTTCCAGGACATGTTTGTTGGTTCCCCGGCCACGGAGGCCGCTGCGCTCGGGCTCCGAGCTGGCGCTCTCCGCCCTACCGGCTTCCAGGACGTGTTTGTTGGTTCCCGTGCAGGTGTCGCGTCGCGGCACCACTTCTTGTGGTTTGCGCCTACGATTCAGGCGTGACACAAACATCGCTGGCCGTGCTCGGGTCGACCGGATCTATCGGCACCCAGACGCTCGATATCGTGCGCGAGCGTCCCGACCGTTATCGAGTTCAGGCACTCGGAGCCGGTAGCTCAGTCGAAACTTTGGCCGCACAGGCTCAGGAGTTTCGACCCGAACTGGTTGTGCTGGCCGACGACGCAAAGGCGGCCGAACTCGAGGCCTTGCTACCAGCTGGAACCGAGATGGTCGCTGGGCCAGGGGCGCTTGGTGTAGCATCGGGAACCGCCGATGTCATCATCAACGGTGTCGTTGGATTCGCTGGCCTCGATGTCACGATGACGGCGCTCGAGTCGGGTCGCCGACTTGGTTTGGCCAACAAGGAATCGCTTATCGCTGCCGGACCTGTCGTCGCTACCGTCCGTTCCACGCCTGGTGCCGAACTCATCCCGGTCGATAGCGAACACTGCGCCTTGCATCAATGTTTGCGGGCCAACGACGTCGATGATCGCGTCAGCTCGCTCGTGCTTACGGCCAGCGGTGGGCCCTTCCGTGGCCGGTCAAAGGACGACCTAGCCGCGGTCACCATCGACGATGCGCTGGCCCATCCCACATGGAGCATGGGCCCAAAGATCACGATCGACTCATCGACGCTTATGAACAAGGGCCTTGAGGTCATCGAAGCCCATGAGCTCTATGGCATCGACTATGACCACATCGATGTGGTTGTCCACCAGCAATCAGTAGTTCATTCGATGGTCACCTATTCCGACGGGGCCACCATCGCCCAGTTGTCGATGCCCGATATGCGTCTGTGCATCGGATACGCCCTCGCGTACCCCGATCGCCTCGACGTGCCCTATGGCGATATCGACTGGTCCACCATGAATCGTCTCGACTTTGAGCCGCCCGATCTCGAGGCGTTTCCCTGCCTGGGACTGGCGTACGACGCCGGTCGAGCTGGCGGTTGTGCACCCGCATGGCTCAGCGCCGCAAACGAAGTGGCCGTAGAGTCTTTTCTCGACGGGCTTATGGGCTGGTCCAGCATCGCCGATGTAGTGAAGGAAGCCCTCGACAAGTATCCGGGAACACCAGCGACCTCCCTCGACGTTGTACTCGGTATCGATGCAGAGGCCCGCCGGGTTGCTGCTGACATCATAAGCAACCGATTTCCCAACTAAACCAATGACCCAAACGATCGATTCACCACCGCCCGCCCCACCGCAGCGCTCGGCTACCAGCATGCTCGAGGGCAGCGGCGACGGCGAAGAACAGGGCAGTCCACTTGGGCTGATCTTGCTGGTCGTTGGCCTCATCGTGTTGTTTGTCCGGTTCGGCTGGGGTGTTCCTGCGGCCATCGGCGCGCTTCTCGCCATGATCTTCCTGCACGAGCTTGGCCATTTCCTTACCGCTAAGGCGGCCGGCATGCAGGTCACCCAATTCTTCTTGTTCTTCGGACCGCGGATCTGGTCATTCCGGCGAGGCGAGACCGAATACGGCATTCGTGCCATTCCGCTGGGCGCGTTTGTGAAGATCACCGGCATGAGCAACATCGAGCCGGTCGATCCCGAACTCGAATCCCGCACCTACCGGCAGAAGTCCTACTGGCGTCGTATGTCGGTTGCGGTGGCGGGTTCAGCCATGCATTTCCTGCTGGCGCTTATCTTTATCTTTGCGTTGCTTGTGACCGAGGGACCGACCTGGGACGACCCTTCGCCGCCGGCATCGGTTGGAAGTCTTAGCGAGGAGGGCGGCGCTCTTGCGGGCGGCGTTCTGCCTGGCGACGTCATTCAATCCATCGATGGCGTTCCCGTGCCGCTCTGGGACGATCTGGGCCCCACCATTCGCGACATGGGTAGCGAAACGGTGCCCGTCGTTGTCGAGCGCGACGGTGAGCTGGTGGAACTTACGGTCACGATTGGTGAACGGCTCACAACCGAAGGCGCTGCTGCCCTCGACGGTGTGCTTGCCGGCGAACGCATTCTTGCCGTTGAAGGCCAGTCGATTTCCAGCTACGACGAATTTGTGTCCCTGGTCGACGGTCGGGTTGGCGAGCGGGTTGAGGTCACCGTCGATCTGCTCACCGAAGAACCTCTTACCACCGAGATCGAAGTCACCGAACTGCTCGCCGATGGCGCCACCCGTGGCTTCCTTGGCGTGGCACTTGAGGCCGATATCGACACCGTCGAGCCCATCGGTGTTGGTTCAGCATTGGTCCGAACCGTCCCCGAGTTCTTCCAGCTCGGCTGGGACACCACCAAAGCGCTGGTATCGACCCTGTGGCCGCCCAACCTGTTCGGCATGTTCGCCGACGTCCTGTCGCCAGCCGACGATGTCACGATTGGCCCGCTCGACCAACTGCGTCTCGATGAGTTTGGCGAACAGGTCGGCGATGACCGGCTGCTGTCGCCGATCGGTGCGGTAAATGTCGGGAGTCAGGCATTTCTGGCAGGCTGGGCCACCTTCGCCCTGTTCTTCATGTCGATCAACCTCTTTATTGGGCTATTCAACCTCACGCCGATGCTTCCCTTCGACGGCGGACATGTGGTCATCGCCACCTACGAGGCCATCCGCTCGAAGATGAAAGGCGTCCGGCACTTTGCCGATGTCACCAAGATGCTGCCCATCACCTACGGCGTGGTCATTGTACTGCTCGGCATCTTTGTGCTCGGCGTGTATCTCGACGTCTCGAACCCCATCCAGTTCTAACGGTTCCGCGGTTTCTCATCGGTTCGGACAACTAGGCTCTGGACATGAAGCTTCAGTGGGAGCTCCCACTTTCCGCCGAGGGAATCGACACCGAGCTTGCCGATGGCACGCCGGTGAAAATCCGCCCGATCTCGGCCGACGATGGTCCGGCGCTCGACGCATCGTTCAAGCGGATGTCGCCCCGGTCCCGGTATCTGCGATTCTTCACCATTCGTGACGAGTTGGGTGCGGTGATGCTCGAGAACTTCACCGACATCGACCACACGTTGCACCGGGCATGGGTGGTCATCGATCCGGCCACGGCCGGGGATGCACCCGGCGAGGAGCAGGGCATCGGTATCGCGGTGGCTCGGCTCATCGAAACGTCGACCCCCGGGGTTGCCGAAGCGTCGCTCGCCGTGATCGACGAATACCAACAGCGCGGCGTGGGCCGGTTGTTGCTCGATCTTCTGACTAGTACGGCGTCGATCGCGGGGTTCGAGAAGCTCCGGTTCGAGACGCTGTGGGAGAACCGCGGGATGCGTCGGCTACTGGGCAAGCTCGAGGCCGAACATAACAAGGACCTCAGCGACCCCACCGTCCTGATCTATGACCTGCCGATCGAAACGGCCGAAGACGACACCGTAGGCGCCCTCTATGAGATCCTCCGCTGGATTGCGGCATCCCAGGATGACCCGCCCGGGAGCAAGGTCCCAGAGCACAACGACTAGTTCACGACAAACTTTCGGGTGACGGTAGAGCCGTTGTTTCCGGAGCTATCGGTTGGTCTGGCGAACAGGGTCCAACGTCCAGGCGGGATTGTGAGGTCGATCGACCACGCACTTGATTCGGCGCCAACGGATGAGATGTCGGCGGGAAGGGCCTGCCAGGCGCCCAACGAACCGTCGGCCCGAAGCCATTGTCCGGTTTGGCGGTTACGCAACGTGATTCGGACCGCAGCGACCGACCGGTTGTCGGTGATGGTACCCGTGACGTTGGGAACCGATCCGACGGCCGACCCGGCGGCGGGTGCCTCGATGGCGACCAATGGGGGAGTGGTGTCGGGCCCAGTTGGCGGAACCGTTGTGGTCGTGGTCGTCGTAGACGTTGTAGAGGTGGTCGTCGTGGTGGTCGTAGTTGTGGTAGCCGGAGGCTGCCCGTCGAGCGGGAACAGTCCGGCGCGTCCGGTCGTGACACCGCCGAGTCTGCTGCCATCTTGGCCAACCAGAAGCCCTTCGTCGATCACTTCAAGCGCTTGGATGCCTTTGAAGGCGTTGGAGCCGGGGTTCCATTCGAGGGCATGACCATCGGCCGGGTCGAGCGCGGCCAGTTGGTTGCGGGCTACTACCAGGTTGCCAAGTTGTACCTGTTCGTTGCGGAAGCAGTCGTAGACGGTGTCGGTCTCGCCCGGCCACGGGTCGGGTGCGAGCTGGCTTTCGGTGTAGCAGAAGTGTCCGCCGATGTAGACCGCGCTGTCGGAGATGCCAACGGAGTAGGTGCTGTCGTGGTTGCGGGTGATCCAGTCTGGTTGTGTGCCCGCGCCGCTGAAGGTAGGCCACCGGATTGCGGTGTCACAGACCGGCGGTCGATCGTTTCCGGCGCCGACAACAACGAAGTAGGATCCATCGGGGCTGAACTCGGCGTCGCGAAGCTGCAGCCGGCCACCCGAGCAGCGCTGGTAGTTGTCGCGGTACAAGCTGGTTTGCCAGGGGTCGAGCACATCGACGGCGCCGGAAACATCGAACATCGCGACACCTGTTCGATCCTGACCACCGACGGTCAATCCGCTGTGTGCCACCAGCATCCGGCTGCCATCGGGGGTGATATCGAGGGCTCGAACCGACAACGACCCGCCACCACCGATTCCTGTCTCAACCGGAAAGTCAAAGCCGGCAACGACCGCACCGTTCGATGCGTTCACTGCCGCCAGGCGCTCGCGTGCCACGCCATTGACCCGACGAAAGCTGCCGCCGAGGTAGACGCGATCGCTATGCACCGCGATGGTTTTGACCGCCGCCGTGGCATTGGCGCGAAACGCGGTGATGAGGTCGCCCTGGGTGGTGAGCTTTGCGACCTTTGCTCGAGCCGTACCGTCGACGGTGTTGAAGGATCCGCCAATGAAAATGAACTGTTCGTCGTCGGAGGCGGCGACTGCTTCGACCTGACGGTCGACGACTGGCCGGAATCCAAAGTCGAACTGGCCCGAGTCGAGAAAGTAGGCCGCAAGATGAGCTTGGTCCACGACCTGCCCGTTCGGAAGTTGCACTTGGGTGAACGAGCCGCCCATCACGACTCGGTTGCCGATGGCCTTGATGTCCCACACATCGCCGTCGAGGGGCCGGGGTGTGTCGCTGCGAGGCGTTTCACTGACCAATTGGCCGCCATGATTCGCCGAAGCGAACGAGGTAGCGATCCCCGTCAGGGTTGTTCCAAGAATTGCAAGTGCGGCGAGGGCCGCAAAGATACCTAGCAGTCCTGGTGCGGTCAGTTGGCGGTCGGGGGCACTGGTGTGGGGGTGCAGGGTGTGGGGGTGCATAGCCGTCTGTACTCCTCAAGCGTGACACTTTTAATCTATCTCATATCCTTTGACCACCTTTCATCGCCAACTCAAACCCCTCTGGTCTGACCCTTCGTCTCACCCTTCGTCTGACCCCGGGTTAGGTGGTGACGGTTGCTTGGAACTTTTCTAGGAGCCAGGGGCCTGCCTGGACGGGGGCTTGGCGGGGAGATTCGCCGGGGTCGAGACAGGTAGGGAGGCAATCGATGATGGCGTCCCAGTTGGCCATATGGAAGAACGCAAAGGATTGCCGCGCCCGGGTGTCGGTGGTGTTGACCCGGTGCACGGTTGAACGCCAGCGGTCATTGGTCCACTGCGCGATCGAATCGCCGAGGTTCACCAGAAACATGTCGGCCATTGGTTCGACCTCGAGCCAAGTTCCGTCGGCCGCCTCGATCTCAAGGCCCGGAACCTCGTCGGTCCGCAGAATGGTGAGTGTTCCGTAGTCGGAGTGCGCACCCGCCCGAAGCGCGCCGGAAGGGGCTGCGTCGACTGCAATTGCCGGATAGTGGAGCGCCCGCATCGAGCTGATCGGGTTGTCGATCACCGGTGCAAAGTAGTCGGCAGGAAGGTCGAGGGCGATAGCCATGACCGACATCAGGTGTTCGCACACGCCAGCGAGAGCGCGGTAATAGGCGGTCCAGGAGGAGCGCAGTTCGGGAAGCGATGATGGCCACAAACTCGGCGAGCGGATCCACTCGCTCTCCGGATGGGCCACCTGGTTGCCGCGCAGCCCACAATCGGGACCCACCGAGAGCGATTCCTTCATGTCGGGTGTGCCCGGAAGCGACGGGTCGACAGATTTGGCGAGGGTTTCGAACCCGAAAGGGGAGTAGCCGTAGGGGTAGCCGGCGCGCGGGAACGAAATGTCGGTCTTGTCGGCTTCGGGCAGCGCAAAGAACTTCTGGGCGTCGTTCCAGGCGTTGTCGGCGACCGCTCGGTCGATAGACGAAAGAGGAATTCGGAAGAATCCAATCGACTCGCAGGCTGACGCCATTGTTTGTACCTGGTCCGCAAGCGGTGCTTGAAGGTCGACAACGGAGAGATCCATACATGCGGACACTACTTGTCGGTCGACAGAATCCACACCGTTTCTGCACGTGAGGTTGTTCCGGGCGAAGTACCGTGAAGGTTGTGGATGTCACCGCTTCGTTCCCCCGCAAGCCAACTCGCAAGATCATGGTTGGCGATGTTCCTGTGGGCGGCGACGCTCCCATAACGGTGCAATCGATGACCGATACCAAGACGGCCGACGTCGAAGGCACGCTGAAGCAGATCTATTCGTTGGCCGGAGCCGGCGCCGACATCGTGCGGGTCACCTGCAACGATCCAGAGGCTGCGGTTGGGCTGGCCCAGATCGTTCCTCGCTCGCCGGTGCCGATCGTGGCCGACATCCATCACCAGTACAAGCGGGCGCTCGATGCGCTCGACGCTGGCGTCGCCTGCCTCCGGCTCAACCCGGGCAACATCCGTAAACCCGAACACATCAAGCTCGTGGCCAAAGAGTGCCTCGACCGTGGCGTGCCGATTCGCATCGGAGTGAACGGCGGGTCGCTCGACAAGGACATCCGCGACAAGCACGGCGACAAGGTCACCCCCGAGGCGATGGTCGAGTCGGCCCAACGAGAAATGGCCTACTTCGATGAGGTCGGGTTTGCCGATTACAAAATCTCGGTCAAGGCGTCGAGCGTTCCGCTGATGATCGAGGCGTATCGCCAACTGTCCGAAGTCACCGATGCGCCGCTTCATCTCGGTGTCACCGAGGCGGGCCCGCCTCCAGGCGGCATTATCAAGGCCACCGCTGGCATTGCCACGTTGTTGGCCGAAGGCATCGGCGACACCATTCGGTACTCGCTTACCAGTGATCCGGTGGAAGAGGTCCGGGCCGGGCGGCAACTGCTCGAGAGCCTGGGACTTCGCGAACGTAAGAATGTCGACCTCATCGCGTGTCCCAGCTGCGGCCGGGCCGAGATCGATGTGTACGCCGTTGCCCAGCAGGCGCTCGAAGCGTTCGGCGAGCGAGAACTCCCGTTGCAGGTCGCCGTGATGGGTTGTGTGGTGAATGGCCCGGGCGAGGCGGGCGACGCCGACCTGGGTATTGCGGCTGGTAACAAGCGAGGCCACCTGTTCATCAAGGGGGTCAATGCGGCCGTGGTTCCCGAAGACGAGATGGTCGACACGCTGGTCGAGTGGGCAACGTTTATCGCCGATGAAGGTATCGATGCGGCGTTGGCCAAGGTCGATGTGGAGAAGGCATCTCGCGAAGCCGAGAAGGACCGTCAGCTGCTCCTTGCTGAGCAGGGCGAAGATGCCAACAACGCGGAGTCGCGAGTCGAGCTGATGAAGAAGCGCAGCTAGGGCACTCGCCGAGGCCGGAAACCTCGTTCACTCTGGTAAGGTACAGCTGCGCAAATGTTCGTTGAGCTGGCGTGGGCTTTCGGCCCACGCCTTTGTTGTATTTGCGGGAACGACCAACCAAAACCGGGAAATCCGGTGAATCTGGGAAGAGAGGGTAAGCAGAACGCTATGAGTATCGTCGACACCGTTCGTGAATTGGCAGATGGCTATGCGCCCGAACTCAACCTTGAAGTTTTCGATGTCGAGTTTGCTGGCGGGACACTACGTATCACCGCCGACCGCCTCGAGAAGGCTCACGCTAAAGAAGGCGCCGACCTGGCAATGCTGCAAAAGCTGTCGAAAAAAGTTGCCCGCGATATCGAAGAGCAGGACCTCATCTCGAGCGGCTTTACCCTTGAAGTGAGTTCGCCCGGGCTCGAACGAAAGCTCCGCACGCCCGACCACTTCCGCCGTTCGGTTGGCGAGCAAGTAAAGATCAAGACCTTCCCGGGTTTTGAGGGCGACCGGCGCAGCGAGGGAACCCTCGTTGGCGCCGATGACGACGGCATCACTCTGGCGGTCGACGACAACACCAGCGTTGCGATCCGGTTCGACCAGATCGCCAAAGCCACCACGGTTTTCGATTGGGGCCCCCAAGAAAAGCCAGGCAAGACGCCGTCATCGAAAAACGGCTCCAAGAACACCAAGAACACCAAGAAGACAGAGAACACAGAGAACAAAGAGAAGAGAGCGGCATCATGAATGCAGAGATGATGGAAGCGCTCCAGGCGCTCGCCTCGGAGAAGGGAATCTCGGTCGACGCACTGTTCGCAGCGCTCGCCGATGCGTTGGAAACCGCCTACAAGCGGTCTCCAGATGCGCACCAGTTCTCCTGGGTCACAATCGATCCCGACTCGATGGACATCCGCGTGATGGCCCAAGAGCTCGACGCCGACGGCGTGCCCTTCGGTGGCGAGATCGACGTGACTCCCGACGACTTCGGCCGAATCGCGGCACAAACGGCTCGTCAGGTGATGACCCAGCGCATTCGCGAAGCCGAACGCGAGATGAAGTACGAGGAGTACGCAGGGCGCGAAGGCGACATCGTCACCGGCATGATCCAGCAGACCGACTCGCGCTACACATTGCTCGATCTTGGCCGGGTTGAAGCACTGCTTCCCCAAGCCGAGCAAGTTCCCTACGAGCGACCCGAGCCCAACAGCCGTCTCAAGGCCTACATCGTCGAAGTTCGCAAGACGGCCAAGGGTCCCCAGATCGTCGTTAGCCGTACCCACCCGGGTCTGGTGAAGCGCCTCTTCGAGCTTGAGGTGCCCGAGATCGCCGACGGTATCGTCGAGATCAAGGCGTGCGCACGCGAGCCAGGACACCGCACCAAGATCGCCGTCTACTCCAACGACGGAAACGTCGACCCGGTTGGCGCATGTGTTGGGGCTCGTGGTGCTCGTGTTCGTATGGTGGTCAACGAGCTTCGCGGCGAAAAGATCGACATCATCCCATTCTCCGAAGACCTTCGCGATTTCATCATGAAGGCGCTTTCGCCGGCCAAGGTGAAAGAAGTACGCATCATTGAAGAGACCGGCACCGCCGAGGTCATCGTTCCGGATTACCAGCTGTCGCTGGCCATTGGCAAGGAAGGCCAGAACGCCCGCCTCGCTGCTCGACTCACCGGTTGGCGCGTCGACATCAAGTCCGAAACCCAGCTTGCCGAGGAAGAGGCATACGGCACCGTCGACTGGGCCGATGGCGAATGGATCGTCAACGAAGAGACCGGCGAACAAATGTGGCAACCGGCCGATGGCAGCGATGCAATAAGTGTCGAGGAGTGGAACGCACTCACCGCCGAAGCCGAATCCGACGACGAAGCAATCGACGGCGCAGAGGCAGCAGTAGATGATGCCGCTGAAGACGCTGACGAGAGCGGTGCTGACGAAGCGTCCGGCGAAACCGCCGAAGCTTCGGCGGGCGCCGATTCCGAGGAAGAGTAAGCAACACCGACAAAAGAGGCAGAATCACGCCCGTGCGGTATTCTGCTCAATGCATCTGGCCTCGGTTCGAGACAGTGTTCATGAGGCGCGGCCTCACCCCGAACACGTCTCTTCCGCCCAGATCGTGACAGTATGAACACACAGGGTGGGTGCGCCTCCGCAACAACCCTGCAATCGCTTCATTTGGGGCTGTTCCCCACGTGAAAAAGAAGGACTGAGAATACAAACCGTTGGCAGCCAAGATCCGCGTATACGAACTCGCCAGGGAACTGGGACTCACCAATGCTGAGTGCCTTGATCTTTGTGAATCCCTAGGTATTGGTGTGAAGAGCCACTCCTCCAGCATGGAGGAGGCTCATGCCGACCGCGCCCGGCGAAAGGCTGAGCGCGAAGGTCTTATCCGCGACGAGCAGCCCGAAGACGAAAAGGCGAAAGCGAAGCGGGAGGCAGCCGAAAAGAAGGCTGCCGCCAAGGCGGCAAAGGAAGCCGAGAAGGCCGCCAAGGAGGCCGAGAAGGTCGCCAAGCTCGAGGCCGAGGCTGCTGAAGCGGCAAAGAAAGCCGCCGAAGCCGAGGCCGAGGTAGCTGCGCTCCTCGCGGCCCAAGAACAGGCTGCGGCCGATGCTGCCGCTCCGGCCGCGCCCGTTCCTGAGCCCGAGCCAGAGCCAGAGACCCCTGCACCGGCGCCCGCTCCCGAACCGGTCGCCGAAGCTCCGCCAGAGCCCCCGGCTCCTGCTCCGGCACCGAAACGCGTCATCTCTTCGAGTGGCAGTAAGCCGCCACCGCGGCCTTCAGAAGCCGCTGCTCCCGAAGCACCCGCTGCACCAGTCGCACCGTCCGCTCCAGTCAACGACATCGGAGCAAAGCCATCGGCACCCGCCGCGCCGCGTGCTGAAGCTGCGCCAACGCCTCCAACATCGTCGTCTGGGAAACCAATCCCACCGCCTCCCGGTCCCCCGCAATCGCGCACCGGAAAGCCCATTCCGCCGCCTCCTGGAAGGGGCGGCCGTGGTCCTGCTCCAGCAGCTCCAGGTCGCTCGCGCCCTGGTGCCGGCGGCGGCGGTGGCGGCGCAGCCCGCCCCGGTGGTCCCGGTGGTGGCGGCCCCGGTGGTGGAACCGGTCGTCCTGGTGGCGGCGGTCGTCCTGGTGGACGACGTCCACCTCGTCGACGTGGACGCCGACGTCGCAACATCGAAGAGCTCCAGCCAATGGATGCTCCTTCCTACACGCCCGACGATGCCGCAATTCCCGAGGGCGAGATCGTCATCGAACGCGCATCGACCCCTCTCGACCTTGGCCCAAAGCTCAACCGCACGGCGGCCGACGTTGTGCGGTTCCTCATGCAGCAGGGCGAAATGGTGACGGCTACCCAGTCGCTCACCGACGACATGATCGAACTCTTCGCGGCCGAACTGGGCGCCGAGATCCGCATGGTCGATCCGGGCGAGGAACAAGAAGTCGAACTCATGAAGCTCCTCGGAGCCGATGAAGATATCGATACGTCCGACGCTCCGGGCCGTCCGCCGGTTATCACCATCATGGGCCACGTTGACCACGGTAAGACGCTGTTGCTCGACCGCATCCGGTCGGCCAACGTTGTCGACGGTGAGGCGGGTGGCATCACCCAGCACATCGGCGCCTACCAAATCGAACGCGACGGCAAGAAGCTCACCTTTATCGATACGCCTGGTCACGAGGCCTTCACCGCAATGCGGAAGCGTGGCGCGCAAGCCACCGACATCGTAGTGCTGGTTGTTGCCGCTGACGACGGCGTTATGCCCCAAACCATCGAAGCACTCAGCCATGCGAAAGCGGCTGAAGTTCCCATCGTTGTTGCCGTCAACAAGATCGACCGCGAAGGCTCAAACCCCGACCGGGTTTATCAGGAACTCGCCGAGCACGATCTCATCACCGAGACCTGGGGTGGCGACGTCGTCACCTCGCAGGTGTCGGCGTTGCAGAGTCTTGGCATCGATGAACTCATCGACAACCTCGTGCTCGTATCCGAGATCGAAGATCTTCGCGCTGACCCCGACGGTCAATGCACCGGTGCCGTACTCGAATCACATCTCGATATCGGTCGGGGCCCTGTTGCCACGGTGCTGGTACAGAACGGAACCCTCCGAGTCGGCGACCCAATGGTTGCCGGTGCCGCTTGGGGCCGCGTTCGTGCCTTGGTCAATGACAAGGGCGAGCAGGTCAAGGAAGCCGGACCGTCGACTCCCGTCGAGGTTCTTGGCCTTTCTGAGCCGGCCGAAGCTGGCGATCAGTTTGTGGTTGCTCCCACCGAGAAGGTGGCCAGCAAGGTCGCCGACGCTCGCGAGTACTACCACCGCCAAAGCAAGACCGGACGCGATGCACACGCCATGAGCGGTGGCGCAAAGCTCGAAGATATCTTCAGCCAGATCCAGGCCGGCGAAGCAGCAACGCTCAACATGTTGCTCAAGGCCGATGTCAACGGATCCCTCGAAGCCGTCACCGAAAGCCTTCGCAAGCTCGAGCGCGACGAAGTGAAGCTTGCGTTCGTGCACCGTGGTGTCGGTGGAATCACCGAAAACGACATCCAGCTTGCTGCCGCATCAAACGCCACGATTATCGGCTTTAACGTGCGCCCCGACCGCAAGGCACGCGAGCTCGCCGACGAAGAAAACGTCGAGATTCGCACCTATGAGATCATCTACAAGCTGCTCGAGGACATCGAGAGTGCGATGGTGGGCATGCTTGCCCCCGAGTACGAGGAAGTCGTCACCGGCGACGCCGAAGTGCGTGAGCTGTTCAAGGTTCCAAAGATCGGCACCATCGCCGGTTGTATGGTCCAGAACGGTGTCATTACCCGCGGCTCGAAGGTTCGCTTCCTCCGCGATGGCGCAATCATCTGGCACGGCGACATCAGCTCGCTGCGTCGATTCAAAGACGATGTTCGCGAGGTAGCTGCCGGCTACGAATGCGGTATTGGTCTGAGCGACTTCCAGGATCTTCGTGATGGCGACATCATCGAAACCTACGAAGAGCGCGAAATCGCTCGCACCTAGTTCGGCCCTGTACCGGTGAGCCGCAGAAAGCCCGCTCGTGGGCGCCAGGTCAACCGAGGCGACCGTCTCGGTGAGCTGTTTCGCCAAATCATCGCCGAAGAGCTCGAGCGCATCGACCGTGACGAGCTGAGCTTGGTGTCGGTCACCAGCGTCGAGGTCGACGGAAACCTGTCGAAGGCGCTGGTAACGGTGTCCAACCTTGAGCCAGCCGACGATGAGCTGGTGTTGGAGACCCTCGGCGAGATCCGGGTGAAGCTGCAGAGGGCGGTTGGCGACCAGGCTCGCGTTCGGCGGGTACCGCCGTTCCAGTTCGCGATCGATGATGTGCTGCGTTCTGCGGCCCGCATCGACGATATTTTGCGGGGCATCGACCCGTCCGAAGAAGAGTGAGCGACAACGCCGAGAACCCGACTCCTCCGGTAATCCCACCCGAGGGCGGCATCGTCATCGTCGATAAGGAAGCCGGCTGGACCTCTCACGATGTGGTGGCTCGAGCCCGAAAACTGCTGCAAACCAAAAAGGTCGGGCATTCGGGAACGCTCGACCCGGATGCGACGGGCGTGTTGGTATTAGGCGTTGGCCGATCGACTCGTCTACTCACGTTTCTTACCGGCCTTCCAAAGTCCTACGTCGGCCAGGTGCAACTAGGAACCACTACGTCCACGCTCGATGCTGCGGGCGAGGTCACCGGCACCTTTGACATGTCGGGAGTCACGTTTGCCGACGTCGAAGCTGCCGCTGCGCAGTTCCGTGGCGATATCGAGCAGATCCCGCCGATGGTGTCGGCGCTCAAGGTCGACGGAAAGCGACTCCACGAGTTGGCTCGCGAAGGCAAGACCGTCGAACGCAAGCCCCGACCAGTAACGATCTCTCGCCTCGACGTCGCACCGGTCGATGGCGAGCCACTGGTCGTTGAGGTGACGGTCGATTGCACCTCGGGCACCTACATCCGAACCCTTGCCGCCGATCTTGGCGAAGCGCTCGGTGGGGGAGCTCACCTTCGGTCGCTTCGCCGCACTGCGGTTGGCAACTTCGGTCTCGACCAAGCCAACCCGCTCGAGAATATGCAGGTGCTTCCGGCAGCTGAGGGTGTGCGCAGTATGGGCTTGGTCGAGGTCCACGAAGACCTCGAGAAGGCCATTGGGCACGGCAAGGTGCTACCCAAAGAGCTTCTCGGGATTTCTGGCGACGGGCCGTGGCCCATCGTTTCGAGTTCGGGCCGACTGCTGGCGGTGTACCAGGCTCATCGCGACGGCACAGCGAAGCCAGCGTTGGTCCTGGCCGGCTGACCGGGCAACTCGACGGTTTGGTCGGCTAGGTGACCAAATACACCAGCCCCAACGCCGGGAATGTTCGGTGAGAGGGATAACATCGACGAGTTAACAATTCTCTGCTGCAGCTGACGCATAGCGCTTCGTGTGGCCGGGTCCGATACCCACTTCGAAAGCGACACTTCATGGGAAATCTCAAACCAACCAACTTGCCTTCAAAGCAAGAGACCATCGCCACGACGTGCGAAAAGTTTGGTCTCACCGCAGGTGACACCGGATCTCCCGAGGTGCAGATCGCACTTCTTTCCGATCGCATCAACCACCTCACCGAACATCTCAAGACCCACAAGAAAGACCACCACAGTCGTCGTGGTCTGCTCATGCTGGTGGGTCAGCGCCGACGCTTGCTCGACTATGTCGCTGGCAACAATGTCGAGCGCTACCGCGAACTCATCGCCCACCTGGGCCTGCGTCGCTAATCAAACTCTTCGGGCGAACTCCTTACGGGGTTCGCCCGGCTCGCGTATTGGGGCGCTACAGCCTCTAGCGTGAGGAGAAGCTGCCGATTGGTAGCTTGAAGACCAAGAGTCTTCTCTGGGGGCATTCGCCCCAAAAGTAAAGCAATACCAGTAAGTATCACTTCTAGAAACCTCTAGAAATTTTGACAATTCAAACCAACTGACGGTTCCGAAAACCTTTTTGGTCAGTCTTCAGTGGTGGCATTCCGCAAGCAGTCTCTCGAAACACACGGGAGAGCAACAGCGCTTGCGGCACGCGTCTACTGGGTACTGGCCGCCCGGATCCGTCTCTTATGGGGTGACGAAACGCCCCAAGGAGAAACGAAATGGCTGAAGCCACTTCCGTAAGCGCGCCCGTATCCGGCGCGCCCGACAAAATCATGTCCTTTGAGGCTGGCAAGTTTGCCAACCTTGCCGACGGGTCAGTTATGGGTCGCCTCGGCGACACCATGGTGCTCGTCACCGCAACCGGTGCTCGCAAGCAGCGCCCAGGCGCCGACTTCTTCCCGCTCACGGTCGACATCGAAGAAAAGATGTACGCCGCCGGAAAGATCCCGGGCTCGTTCTTCCGTCGTGAGGCACGCGCCGGGGAAGCAGCCATCCTGGCCTGCCGCCTTGCCGACCGTCCGCTACGTCCGTCGTTCCCCGACGGATTCCGCAACGAGGTCCACATCGTCGGAACCGTGATGGGCGCCGATATGGAGAACCCCTACGACGTGCTCGCTATCAACGCCGCATCGGCTGCGCTGAGCATTTCGCCGATTCCGTTCAACGGACCAATCGGTGCCTGCCGCGTCGCGTACTCGGCCGAAGGTACCTGGATTCCTCATCCGACCTACCAAGAGGGCGACGAAAGCTCGTTCGAGATGACCGTCGCTGGTCGTCTGCTCGACGACGGCGACGTTGCCGTCATGATGGTTGAAGCTGGCGGAACCGCAGCCACTGTCGCCAACTTCGAAGGTGGAGCGCCGAAGGTAGACGAAGCTGTTCTTGCCGATGGCCTCAACGCATCGAAGACCTGGATCAAAGAGGCCATCGCGCTCCAGCAAGAGCTCGTCACCGCTATGGGCGGTAAGCCCGAGGCGTTCGCCTTTGAGGCCGCCGCCGACTACAGCGACGAAATCATGGCTGCGGTAACCACTGCCGGTGCTGCTGAGCTCGCCGAGAGCCAGAAGGTCGCCGACAAGGCTGCCCGCGGCGCCGCCGAGGATGTCGCCAAGGCCAACATCATCGCTGCCGTCGGACCACAGTTCGCCGACGACGATGCTGCCGAAGCCAAGATCAAGGCTGCCATCCGCTCGCTCACCAAAAAGATCGTTCGCGATCGAATCGTCAGCGAAGGAATTCGTATCGACGGTCGTGGAACTTCCGACGTTCGTCCGCTTTCCTCCGAGGTCGATGTCATCCCCACCGCTCACGGTTCGGGTCTGTTCCAGCGTGGCGAGACTCAGGTCATCAACTTCACCACCCTTGGCATGGGCCGCATGGACCAGATGATCGACGGTATCGATCCCGTCGAGCGCAAGCGCTACATGCATCACTACAACTTCCCACCGTTCTGTACCGGTGAGACCGGGTTCATGCGTGGACCAAAGCGTCGTGAGATCGGCCACGGTGCGCTCGCCGAGCGTGCAGTGTTCCCGGTTATCCCGTCGATGGAAGAGTTCCCCTACACGATCCGTTTGGTGTCTGAGGTTCTGATGTCGAATGGTTCGTCGTCGATGGCATCGGTTTGCTCGTCGAGCCTTTCGCTCATGGACGCTGGTGTTCCAATTAAGGCGCCGGTTGCTGGCGTTGCGATGGGCCTCGTGTACCACAACGATAAATACATCACCCTCACCGACATCCTCGGTGCCGAAGATGCCATGGGCGACATGGACTTCAAGGTCACCGGAACCAGCGAGTACATCACTGCGCTCCAGCTCGACACCAAGATCGACGGCATCCCCGCCGACGTTCTTACCGAGGCGCTTGGCCAGGCCAAGGAAGCCCGCATGAAGATTCTTGGCAACATGCTCGAGGCAATTCCGGAGCCCCGTCCCGAGGTTGGACCCACGGCACCGAAGATCGTCAGCTTCGAGATTCCGATCGACAAGATCGGCGAGGTCATCGGCCCGAAAGGCAAGGTCATCAACGCCATTCAGGGAGAGACCGGAGCCAACATTGGTGTCGACGACGACGGAGCGGTCGGCGTTGTGTCGATCTCTTCCACCGACTCGGCAATCGTCGACGAAGCTCGTCGCCAGATCGAGCTGATCCTCGATCCTCCAACCGCTGAGGTCGGACAGACCTACATGGGTCGTGTTGTCAACATCACCAAGTTCGGTGCGTTCGTCAACATTCTGCCTGGCCGCGATGGTCTGGTTCACATCTCCAAGCTCGGTGGCGGCAAGCGCATCGACAAAGTTGAAGATGTTCTCGAGCTCGGCCAAGAGATCGAAGTAACCGTGGAAGACGTTGACCCCAACGGCAAGGTGTCGCTGATGCCCGCTGGTGGCGGCGGCGTTCCTGGTGCTGCAGTTGCAGCTGGGGCCGCAGCAGCGGCTGCCGGTGGCGCTGCGGTTGCGTCATCACGTGGCGGATCGGGTGGCTCCGGCGACTCCGGCGGCTCGAGCAACGACGGTGGCGGCTCAAGCGACGCTCCCGAAGAGGTTTCCTTTGAAGCGGCCTTCGACGAGCAAATGTCTGAAGAGCTCGGCGATCTTGGTCCTGCCGGTGGCGGTCGCCGTGGTGGCGGCGGCGGTGGCGGTAACCGTGGCGGCCGACGTCGTCGTCGCAACTAGGCGCCAGTCAACCAGACCTGTCAACCACAAACTAAAGAAGAAGCGTGAGCACATCCATCGGAACTAGTTCCGAAGATATCCAGCTCACCGAACTCCCAAATGGCCTGCGAGTGGTTACCGAACGAATGGACTCTGTTCGTTCGGTAACCCTGGGCTGTTGGGTTGGGGTCGGTAGCCGAGACGAAGCCGGCCATCATGCCGGATCATCACACTTCCTTGAACACCTGTTGTTCAAGGGCTCCGACCAGTGGTCGACCCGCGATATCTCCATCGCGATCGATGCCGTTGGCGGCGACATGAACGCCTTCACGTCGCGTGAATACACGGCGTACTCGTTTCGGGTGCCCCATACCGCCGTCGACCTTGCGGCCCGTCTACTGGGAGAAGTGATTACTCGGCCGTCGCTTGACCCCGACGATCTCGAGTCCGAGCGACTCGTCATCAACGAAGAACTCACGATGGCCGAGGACACACCCGACGATCTCGTGCACATGGAGCTGCAGCGATCGTTGTTTCCCGACCACCCGCTGGGGGAAGAAGTACTCGGTAACTCGGAGTCGATCTCCGCCATGACTGCTGACACGGTGCGGGAGTTCCATTCGCATTGGTATCGGCCAGCAAACATGGTCATCGCTGCGGCGGGGATGGTCGACCATGACCAGTTCGTCGCCGAGATGCAGACGGCCTTCGCTGGCCTCGATGGCGGTGCTCGGCCAACCCGTTCCGTGCCGTCGGAAGGTGTACGCGGTTACTGCTCCACCGAGAAACCGGTCGAGCAGACCCACGTTGCGTTGGGCTGGCGCGGGTTCGGGCTTGATGACGACCGTCGCTTCGCGCTGAGTCTCGCCAACCAGATTCTTGGTGGCAGCCTGTCGAGTCGGCTGTTCCATGAGATTCGCGAGCGTCGAGGCTTGGCGTATTCGGTGTTCTCTTCGGCGGCGAGTTACTCCGACGCCGGAATTCTCACCATGTATGCCGGAACATCTCCGGAAAAGGCCGACGAGCTCTTGGCCGTTGTCGACCAGGAGATCGCTGAGGTTATCGAGAATGGTTTTACCCCCGAAGAATTGGCCACGGCCAAAGGCGGGGTTGCAGGGGCCACAATGATTGGTCTCGAAGACAGCTCGAGTCGCATGGGTCGTCTCGGCTCAAACATGTTGCTGTTCGATCGGATAAAGCCAATCGATGAGGCGGTCGAAGCAATCAACCGCGTCGATCTCGACCAACTCAACGCCGTAGCAACCGAGGTCTTCTCCACCCAACGAGCAACTTCCCTAGTAGGCCCCAACTAACCATTCACGCTCCGTGGCAACGGTTCCAGGCACCGGACTGGCGTGCGATCGGTGAAACCGTTGGTAATTCAGGCGATCTGGGTCGGTGCTGCTTCGGTGCCTGGCACCATTTGGCTAGTTGGTGCCAGGTGTGAGGTCACTTTGGGTGGCTTTTTGTTGGAGGAATGATTGCTCGGGGGCTGAGCCGGCCAGGCTTGCTGCGGTCTGGTAGGCGGCCTTGGCTTCCTCGTCTCGGTCGAGTTTTGCAAGAAGATCTGCTCGTAGGGCCCAGTATGGGGCGTAGGCGGCGAGCGTTTCGGGAAGATCGCCTCGCTCGAGGCGGTCGAATGCCTCCTTGGGGCCCTCGACCATCGAGACCGCCACCAGGTGATTCAGCGCAACCACCGGAGTACGGGCCATCGCCAACCAGCGTCGGTACAGCAGCTCAATCTGCTCCCAGTCGGTGGCGTCGGCGGTGCGAGCTGCACAGTGAAGAGCGCTGATTGCCGCCTGGATCTGAAACGGCCCCGGTTTGGCGAATCGCATTGCCTGCTCAAGCGCCTCGTTCCCCTCATCGATGAGTTCCTGGTCCCAAAGGTCGCGGTCCTGATCGGCCAGCAGCACCAGGGATCCATCGAGATTGGTTCGGGCCGGGCGGCGGGCATGGGTCAGTTGCATAAGCGCAACCAGGCCAAATGCTTCGGCATCGTCGGTGAGCAGATTGGCCACCAGCTTGCCCAAACGAATCGCCTCATCGCAGAGGTCGGTTCGAATCAGCTCGTCGCCGTCGCTGGCTGCGTAGCCCTCGTTGAAGAGCAGGTAGATGACCTTGTGAACTTCGCTCGTCCGAGCAAGAAGCTCGGCATCGTCGGGAATCTTGAAGGGAACCCCAGCATCACGGATCTTCCGCTTCGCTCGAACCAGCCGCTGGGCCAAGGTGGCTTCGGGGAGCAGGAAGGCCGACGCGATCTCCGGGGTTGACAGGCCCGCCACGGCCCGAAGGGTGAGCGCAATCTGTGCTTCGGCCGACAGCGAAGGGTGGCAGCAGCCATAGATCAATCGGAGCTGCTCGTCTCTCACAATGGTCTCCTCTTCGAGTTCGTCGTCGGACCGCTCGGCGTGGCGAAGATTCAGACGAGCCAGGGCTTCGCTCTTTTCGGCTCGGTTCTTGTCGCGACGAATGCGGTCGATGGCCTTCCGACGGGCGACTGTCGTGATCCATGCACCGGGATTGTCGGGAATCCCGTCGCGGCTCCAGGTTTCGAGAGCGGTCTCGACCGCGTCCTGGGCAGCGTCCTCTGCGGCGCTGAGATCGCCGAGGGCGCTGACGAGGTTGGCCATCACACGTGACCATTGCTCGCCAACGACCCGGGCGACTTCGTCGGGTACCGATGCAGACACTCGACAGACTTTTCTGATTCTCCCGGACAGGAAGCCCTAGGTGGGCTGACCCTCGTCGTCATAGGACTGAACCGGTCGCACTTCGATTCGGCCGGTCTTGGCGGTTGGAATCTTCGCCGCCCAAGCAATGGCTTCATCGAGGTCGGCGCACTCGAGGATGTAGAATCCTCCAAGCTGCTCCTTGGTCTCGGCAAAGGGCCCGTCCGTGGTGACCGTTTCGCCGTCGACGACGGTGACAGTGGTGGCGACATCGGTGTCGTGGAGCGCTTCTCCGGCAACGATCTTGCCTTGGCTGCCGGCTTCTTCGCCAAATGCCATATAGCCGCCGATCAGTTCGGCGAATTCGGGCGAGTCTTGGGGTGGGCTTACGGCAGGGCTGGTTTCGTCTCCGTAGATAAGGAGTGCGTACTTCATGGTGTGTTCCTTCTTTCAGTCTCTCAGTGATTTGGAATTTCTTGGTGTTGCTTCTTCGTGGAAATCCCGCAGATTTTCCTTGCGGTTAACCATGCGACGAACAGCTGGCCGAGGAATCGACACTACTTCGAAGAAATTTCTCAGGTTTTCTGATCGGGGGTGGATGAGAGGCGGGCAGTAGGGTTTGAAGCGTGACGACATCAGGTACGAGCGCACAACCTCTTCGCGTTGCCGTGTTGGGTGCCGCCGGACGAGTTGGGGTCGAAATTTGCCGTGGACTGGTGGAGTCCGGCGATCTATCCCTGGTCGCAGCGGTCGATCCAGGCAACGCGGGAAAACCACTCGGCGAGCTGGGCATCGACTCTTCGGTCACCATTGTTTCGAGCGTCGATGACCTCGATGGGGCAGACATCGATGCCGCAGTCGACTTCACCGTGCTCGACGCGGCACGCGGCAACCTTGCCTGGGCTGCGGCGAACTCGGTTCATATGGTGGTCGGAACCACCGGATTCACCGACCGAGATCTCGCCGACGTAACCGCAAACCTCACCGACAGTAACTGCATCATTGCGCCCAACTTCAGTCTCGGCGCCATCTTGATGATGCGCTTCGCCGAAATGGCCGCACCGTTCTTTGAATCGGCCGAGATCATCGAGTTCCATCACGAGAACAAGATCGATGCACCGTCGGGTACTGCGTTGATGACGGTCGAGCGAATGGCTGCGGCATCGCAACAGTGGATGGATGATCCCACCACCAACGAGATTCTCCCCGGCGCCCGTGGTGGCGAAGGCCCGGCCGGAATCCGCGTCCACGGAGTGCGAATGAAGGGCACTGCAGCGAACCAGGAAGTCATTTTGGGAACCGCTGGCCAGACGCTCACGATCCGCCACGACACCATCGACCGCACCAGCTACGTGCCTGGCGTGCTGCTTGCGCTTCGAGCCGTCGCCGACCGGCCCGGACTCACCCTCGGACTCGACGACGTCCTCGGCCTTTCGTAACCATTCCGGTTCGATGTACGGCTTCGTTCGCCAACCCAAATGGATCCTGTCGCACCTGCTGGTTCTCGCCTTGGTCGCGTCGATGATCGGAGCCGGAGTCTGGCAGCTGCAACGGTTGAGTGACCGCAAGGCCACCAACGAACTCATCGAGGCTCGGGCAGATTCCGAGCCAGCTCGAGTGAGCAACATGATGGCCACGGCCCTCGAAGTTCATCGAAACGATGATGGATCACTCGGTGACGTGCGGTATCTGCCGGTCGAACTGCACGGCGAGTTCGCGGGTGAGACGATCTTCATCGATAACCGTTCTCACGAAGGCGCTCCGGGTTCATGGCTCGCGACACCGTTCCTTCTTCGAGAAGCCGTGGAGCAGGACGCGGATGAAAACTATGTGCTTGTTATCCGCGGGTTCGTGGGCCGAGCGGTGGTGTTGAACGCAACACCAGCTGAGCTTGCGCCTCCCACGGGTCAACTGGTGCTTCGGGGGCTCGTGCAACCTGGCGCTGGCGGGGGAGCGTTCGCCCAAGACCGGGAGGGGCTTGCAGCTGTCTCTCGGCCAAATGTCAACGCAATCGCCGACCATTTTGGCATCGAGTTAGATGACGTCTATGTGCAGCTCGAATCTCCGATCGAGCCGACGCTGACCGCTGTGCCCCGGCCCGAACCCAACAACGGTTCGCATCTGAGTTACGCCGTGCAGTGGTTTGTGTTCTCGCTCATCGGCATTGTTGGTTACCCACTCATCCTGCGTCGTCGAGCCAACGCCCCGAGCGATATGGGCGATTCGAGCGATGATGAAACTCGGGACGACGCTTCCTCACCATCGACCCTGCACTGATAGTTTTCGCTGATGGCTGAATCTTCGAATCACGAGTTGCTGACCCTGCATAGCCTCCGTCTCAAGGGCTTCATCGATGCGGCCGAGGCCGCCGAACTGGCTGGGCTCGAGCAATCGATCGTCGATGCTCAGCTCGCTGCGTTCGCCGAGCAGGAGCTCGTTGTTCACCGGGAAGGTCGAGTCAGCGGATGGCAGCTCACCGCCGAAGGGCGAGCAAAGGGGGAAGCGCTTCTCGCCGAGGAACTCGATACTGCTGGGGTGCGAGATCAGGTCGCCGATGCCTACCGGCGTTTTCTCGAATCCAACCAATCGTTTCTTTCGATCTGTACCGACTGGCAGGTTCGTGTCATCGATGGCGAGCAGGCGCTTAACGACCACACCGATGCCGACTACGACGCGTCGGTAATCGAAGCCCTCGCCGGAACCGACGTTGTCGTGCAGCCCATCGTCGCCGACCTGGCGGCTGCGCTCGACCGCTTCTCGTCGTATGGACCGCGGTTCGCCGACCGGCTTGCCAAGGTGAAATCAGGCGACACCGACTGGTTCACCAAACCTATGATCGACTCGTACCACACCGTGTGGTTCGAACTTCACGAAAATCTGCTCGCCACGCTCGGTATCGAGCGTGCCAAGGAAGGTCACTAACCATGGCACCCCGTTTCGGCCGTGTACTTACGGCCATGATCACCCCGTTCGACGCCGATGGCGCCCTTGACCTTGAAGGCGCAGCAACTCTTGCGAAGTGGTTGGTCGAGCAAGGAAACGATGGGCTTGTTATCGCAGGGACCACCGGCGAGAGCCCAACGCTGAGCCACGACGAGCAGGTCGACCTGGTCGCTGCGGTTGTCGACGCCGTCGATGTTCCGGTTGTTGCCGGGGCCGGAAGCAACGACACCCGGGCCGCAGTGGAGCTCACCAAGCGCTGCACCGACGCTGGTGCTGATGGAATCCTGTCGGTCACGCCCTATTACAACCGGCCATCGCAGGAGGGACTCGTCGAGCACTTCCGTGCCGTGTCTAACTCCACCGACCTTCCCGTCATCATCTACGACATTCCCGGGCGGGCTGGCCGCAAGATTGAAACCACAACCCTTTTACGGATGGCCGACGCATTCGCCAACGTGGTGGCGCTCAAAGATGCCGCGGGCGATGTGGCCGAAACCGCACGGTTCATTGCGGCCGCGCCCGATGGTTTCGAGGTCTACAGCGGCGACGATGTTCTGACCCTTCCGTTCATGTCGGTGGGCGCCGTTGGCACCATCGGCGTCGCCACTCACTGGGTTGCGGGCCAGGTATCGGAAATGATGCAGGCGTTCTTCGACAAGAACGATCCGGCACTCGCCGCCGAAATCAACGCTCGGCTGCTGCCGTCCTATTCCTTCGCCGGACCCGGTCGTGCCGATGCGCCAAACCCGATTCCTTCCAAAGCCATGATGAAAGTGCTCGAACAGCCGGGCGGCGATTGCCGCTTACCGATGGGTCCCGAACCGGCTGATCTGCAAGATCATGCTCGCCAGATTCTGGTTGGCCTCGCCAAGTAGTTCCTGCTGGTTGCCGTCGAACTTCCCCAACGGCACCGGTTGATGGTGAAACACAGCTACCGTCAGTCCTATGGGTTCTGACGTCCGTATTACATTTCTTGGTGGTCTTGGTCAGATCGGACGCAACTGCGCCACGATCGAAACCAACGACGAACTTCTGGTTCTCGATTGCGGGCAGATGTTCGGCGACGAGACCCTTCCCGGGGTCGATGCCATCCTCCCGGACTTCAGCTACATCGTGAAGCGATCCGACAAGCTGGTCGGCTGTATCGCCACGCACTCCCACGAAGACCACATTGGCGGGTTCCCGTATCTGCTCGACGATCTGGGCGGCGATCGAGACCCGGTAAAGATCTACGGCTCCAAGTTCACCCTCGGAATGATCCAGGGCAAGTTGTCTGAGGCTGGCATTGTGAGCCGTGGCGACCTGGTCGAGGTCAGCGACGGCGAAACAGTGAAGATCGGTGGTTTCTCGGTCGAGTTTCTTCCGGTGACGCACAGCACACCGAGCGGGCTCATCAGTGCCATCACCACCCCGCAGGGTGTGGTGCTGCACTCGAGCGATTTCAAGCTCGACCACACGCCGATTGATGGCCGCCGAACCGACCTTGCCCGAATCGGCGCTATCTCGGGTGATCCCGGAATTCGGCTCCTCTTGGCCGATTCGACCAATGCGGACTCGCCGGGCATGAGCGAGTCCGAGAGCTCGATCCGCAAGGGCATCAACGACATCTTCGAAGAGCACGCCAAGAAGCGCCTCATCATCAGTGCGTTCTCGAGCCATATCCACCGCGTGCAACAAATTGCCGACGAGGCGGTTCGGACCAATCGGGTGATCTTTCCGCTCGGGCGTTCGATGAAACGCAACCTCCAGTTAGCTCGCGACGTTGGAATTCTTGATCTTCCCGACCGTTTTGTTGCCGACATCGAGAACGTCGACGACTATCCCGACGAGCGAGTCTGTGTGGTCGCTACGGGATCACAGGGCGAACCTCGAGCGGCGCTCACCAAAATCGCGACCGGCGAGAGTCGATTCCTCGAACTCGGCGATAACGATGTGGTGGTTTTCAGCTCGCATCCGATTCCCGGCAACGAGGCCGCCGTCGGGCGTCTTCGAAACAACCTCGCCCGAAAGGGTGCAACGGTTGTGCACAGCGGCAAGGTGCATATTCACACCACCGGACACGGAAAGGCTGGCGAGTTGCAGACGTTGCACGCCGTCGCCAGCCCCGAATGGTTCGTGCCGGTTCATGGCGAGTACACCCACCTTGTTGCGCACGCCGCGCTCGGTGTGCAGATGGGCGTACCGGAGAACCGGGTGATCTTCTGTGAGGACGGCGACCAGGTGGTCCTGTCCGACAAGAAACTCGAGCGCGCTCGGGTCACCGACGGCGGCAAGGTGTACATCGATGGCTCCATCGGGTATCTCACCCAGGATGTCATCGACGACCGCTTGGCCTTGGGCGAAAACGGCTTTCTGGCTATCGATGCCATCATCGACTGGGACCGCCGCGAGCTCATTGGTTCACCTCGACTTATCTCTCGCGGTTGGCTTGAGTCGTCGTTGGCGAGCGAGTTGCTGGCCGAAGGAGCGAAGGTGGCCGAGGACGCTATTCTCGATGCGTTGTCGGACCCCGAACTCGACTTCGATGCCATCGAGCGGAAGGCTCGTCGTGCGGTTGGTCGCTGGGTAAACGACCGCACCCGCCGACGTCCGGTACTTGCACCGATGCTGCGTTCGGTTTCTGGCTAGCTCTCTGTTGTTGCAATGAGTCGATCGAATTCATCGGGCGGTCGGAGTCCCGACGCAACCGCCACCTATGCCCGGAAGTGGTTGGAAGCTGACCCCGACCCCGAAACGAGACTTGAGCTGGCAGCAATGCTCGGCAGTAACCGCGAGGCAGAGCTGGCCGATTGCTTCAACAGTCGGATCGTCTTTGGTACGTCAGGCCTGAGAGGGAAGCGTGGACCAGGACCAAACCGAATAAACCGGCTGGTCATCGCCCAAGCGGTGGCTGCAATCATGCGCCATCTCAATCCGGCAACCGTGGTCATTGGATACGACGCCCGCCATGGTGCGCGCCAGCTTGCCGACGAGGCTGCGGCCATGGTGGCCGAACACGGTGGTTTGGCTCTGGTGATGCCAGAGCCGTTACCCACGCCGGTCATGGCCTATGCGTTTCGTCACTACAGCTCTGACGCCGGCTTGATCATCACGGCCAGTCACAACCCCGCCGACGACAGCGGCTGCAAGGTGTATTCGGGCGATGGCGCTCAGTTGGTGCCGCCTCACGACCGCCAGATCGAGCAACTCATGGCCGATCTGGCCGACCCGCCAGTGCATCCTCACCCGTCCCAAGGCGGCCAGGTGTCGCGGGTGCGAAGCAAGGTGATCGATTCGTACCTCGATGTCGTTTCGCCGGCCGAGCCCCACCCTGGAATCTCCGAGATCCGTGTTTCGTATACACCGCTCCACGGCGTGGCAGGCCCGGTCTTTACCGAGGCGATGAAACGCATCGGTGCGCAACTGTTCTGTGTGGAGAGCCAGTTCGATCCAGATCCTGATTTTCCGACCGTTGAAATGCCGAACCCCGAGGAGCCACGTGCCCTCGATGCTGCTATCGCAAAGGCGGTCGAGGTTGACGCCGATGTGGTGTTCGCAAACGACCCCGATGGCGACCGGTTGGGTGTCGTCGTCCCCGATGGCGACCGGTGGTTGCAGCTCAACGGTGACCAAATCGGTGTGCTCCTTGGCGACTATTGCCTGCGCCACTCGAGTGGTCCGGGCCGAGTTACCGCTTCAACAGCGGTGTCGTCGCGGATGTTGTCGGTGCTGTCGGCGGCCCACGGGGTGCAGTTCATTGAGACGCTTCACGGATTTAAGTACGTGGCTCGTGCCGCTGACGATCAGCTCGAAACCCGACTGATCTTTGGATATGAGCCGGCGCTTGGGTATGCGGTCGAAGGTTCGATTCGCGACAAAGATGGCATCAGTGCCGCAATAGCGTTTCTCGAACTGATGGCCGAACAGCGTGCTCTCGGGAAGTCGGTGCTGCAACGGCTCGACGAATTGTCTGCCGAACATGGCGTGCACTCCACCGCACAACTGGCGGTGTGGTTTCAGGGCCTGGGTGCGCCGGTGCGTATGGAAGAGACGATGCGGTCGATACGCAGTGCACCGCCGATGTCGTTCCGGGGTCGTGACGTCGTCGAACTGACCGACTTTACCGAGCAAGCCAACATGCTTCGCTTTGACCTTGCCGACGGTTCGCGGGTGCAGCTTCGACCCAGCGGTACCGAGCCCAAGCTCAAGGCCTACATCGAGGTTGTTTCCGAGGTTAGCGATGGCGAATCGGTGGCTGACGTCCGGGCTCGGGCTCATGTCGAGCGCGAGGGTTTCATCGAGGAAGTCCGTGAGCTGTTGACGGCGCACGGTGCGCCGGCCGAGGGCCCGACGAGCTAGCGGTAGCTACTTGTCGGCCTTGTTGTCGGTTGACGCGTTGGCCAGCGACTGAACGAGCGGCGACGCGAGCAGTGTCTGGAGCATGTTGGCCAGGTCGCCGAACTCTTCCAAGAGTTCGTCGGTGGGGGCCCGTTCGGGATCCATAGCGGTCAGCAGTTCCATGCCCACAAAGAGCGCCGACAACCCAAACGCCAGGTGTTCGCTCGATACCATCGAGGCCGCAGGAGTACCGCCGATCGAGCGGTCGATTCCTTCCGCCACTACCTCGGTCCACTCCTCGAGCTGGGCATACAGCTGTTTGCCCTGTTCGGGGTTGCCCTGCGCTCCGGCGAACGCTTGGGTCAGCATGCTGATCGAACCCGTCTTGGCGTCTTCCTCGCGAAGATCGCGGGCGATCTCGACAATTCCGGCAAGGTCATCGGCTTCGGCAAGGCGGTCGCGGTAGCGATCGCGTTGGTGCTCGGTCATCAAACCCACCGCCTGAATGACGGCATCGTTGACGCTTCCGAAGTGATAGAAGATAAGCGCTTGATTGAAGTCGCCAATGCCTGCGATGGCGCGGGCGCTTGTCCCGACGATGCCGTTGACGCGAAGACACTCGAGGGTCGCTTCGAGAATCTTGCGCTTGGTTGCAGCGCCTGATGACTTTTTCTTTGGCTCGGCCACAACGTTAGGGTACTCATGCAGAACCGGTCGATCGTGTTCTTTGGGGCGAAGGAGCCAACTCTCTATGGCAGACGGTGTACTCACAGGCAAAGCAGCCCTGGTAACAGGCGGCGGTACGGGAATCGGTGCGGCGTGCGCCCAGGCCTTAGCTGCCGACGGCGCAACGGTCACGATCTGTGGACGAACCGAGGAAAAATTGGTGTCGGCCATCGCCGAGATGACCCCCAACTTTGGCGGTTCGGTAACCCATGTGGTGGCCGACGTAACCGTCGAAGAGCAGGTAATGGCAGCGGCTGAAGCAGCGGCATCGGCCACCGGTTCCCTCGATGGCGTTGTTGCCAACGCAGGCGGGGGAGGGGCGCTCGGCGCCTTACACGGGCAAGACGTCGACGAGTTCCGACGAGTGCTTGATCTCAACGTCACCGGAACGCTGCTTACGCTCAAGCACACCCTTGCGCACCTCGTGGCGTCGGGCGGTGGTTCGTTCGTGGGTATGTCATCGATCGCCGGATCGGTGAGCCATCTGTGGTTTGGGGCGTACCCGGTAGCCAAGGCCGGCATCGAGCATCTGATCCGCAAAGCTGCAGATGAATACGGCCCACTGGGTGTGCGGTGCAACGCCATCGCCCCGGGATTCATCACCACCGAGATCATGGAGATGTTGCCGCGTGACAGCGATGTCTACGAGAGCTACATCACCAACACTCCGCTCGGCGATGTGGGCGAACCGGCCGACGTGGGTTCGTTGGCCCGGTTCCTCGTT
>CALJDK010000049.1 GCA_938023735.1 uncultured Acidimicrobiales bacterium | reverse complement strand
CCTAGCGAAGTTCGAGCTGGAAGATGCCTGGCTCGTTGGTGTTGGAATCGGTGAGGAAGAACAGGGCCAGGTCCTGCTCGCCGTCGGGGTCCGACACTCCCTCAAAGCGCAGCCTGAACTGCGCCTGGGTGCGGCCCTCGGCTAATTCGGCCTGAACGGCCTCGCTTACATCGCAGGTGAGGGTCGATCCCTCGGGCGGTGAGCACGTCACCGCAGAGCCGACCGGTTCAAGGTTGACCACGGGCGGTCCAAAGGTGTCGTACCGAACCGGCTCTGCTTGGAGGTTGCCCAATGCTTCGAACGGGTTGCCCCGAACGGTGAGAGCGTCGGAGCGGAGGATGGCCTGGCTTATTGGAGCGCTTTCGGGAAGGTTGTCGGGCAGTTCGAACGTGAGCCAGATTTGTACGCCGTCGTCGGCGGGGAAGTTGGGGTTTAGCTCATCGCCGGCGAACAACCCGGTGCCGCTACCTTCGAACCCACGCGGCGTGTGGCCCTCGTTGGAGCCGCCCTGATTCGAAATGATCACCGGTTCGGCACTGTTTTCGGAGGCACTGTCTTCGGAGGCAGTGTCTTCGGAGGCACTGTTTTCGGGGGCACTGTTTTCGGATGATCCGCACGCAGCTGCCACCACCCCTACCGCCAAAAGCATCGCCAGCAGGCGAACCAATCGCCGGTGCGCTCGTGTGTACCTACCGTTGACCATCGAGAATTCCTTTCACGACATACCGGGCAACCGCCTGCTCTTCGTCGGAAAGGCCCTGTCCGTCGGTGCCGCTGAACATCAGCTGCGTCGGGTTGTTGGGAACATGATGAAGACCAAAGAGGTGACCAACCTCGTGACTCGACACCCGCTCGTCGGGCACGGTTGGCTCGTCGACCACAAAGAAGATTCGGGTACCGGTGGGAGCGAACCCGTTCACGCCAAAGGCCTCGCTCAGATAGAAGCCGTTGATCACGCCGGGGTCGGGCACCTCGATACTCGTGCGGAGTGCGTCGGTGAGCGGATCGATATTCCCTTGCGCAACGATGGGCGCCAGAAGGTCGGCCGGCACCTCGATATCGCGAACCAGTAGTGGGTCGAACACGATGTCGGCTTGCTCCCAGATGGTGTTCATCCGGTCGCCGATGGTCTCGACCCCCACGGTTGTGCGTGCGGTTCCAAGCCCGGTGCCGTCGGCGCCGGCGTCGGCATCGATAAGCCGGTACAGGGTAAGAGGAATGACCAGCGTGTCGCGCTCGCCATCGGCAGCAGGCGCTTCAGCAGAGGGAGCCTCGCCAGCAGCAGTAGTGGCGACGTCAGGTTGGCTCGCCGCGCTCGACGACGAACATGCTCCGGTCAACAACGCCATCCCGACAAGGAGCACACGGATCAACCGCAGACGCGACATTGTTGTGCTCACCCGAATGGGTCGGTGGATCATAGGAGTGTGCAACCCGCCGGCGCCCTGGCTTATTCAGATCCTCAGACGTCTCGGGCTATTGGCTCGGCGTCCCAGAGCTGGGTCTCGGGCGGATCGCCGTACAACAAGGCAGCCGGGCTTTGCTTCTCGATGTTGCCGGTAAGCCCTCGATACATACCGAAACCACAGAGCTGGCGAAGCTCGGGCGAGAATGTGGCCACGATCTCGGGCGGCGTGCCGAGCTGGATGTTCTCCTGCTGACGAATAAACCCTGCGCAATAGTTCATCGCCACGCCCACCCGAATTTCATCGTCGGTCACGTTGGCGCCGCCGCCGTGCCAGGTGCTGCCGTGCCACACCATCACGCTGCCTTTGGGCATCTCGGCGGGGACGGTTTCGATCCTGGCGAAGTCTTCATCGAAGTAGTCGGGGTTGTCCCACTTGTGGCTACCCGGAACCAGACGGGTTGCGCCGTTGGCTTCGGTGAAATCGGTAAGCGCCCACATCGAGTTGCATACCGTGGCCACATGCGGTTTGGCGATGGGTTGCACCTGATCGTCGGCGTGAATTACCTGTGCGGTTTCGCCCGGCGCCAGCGAAATCGACGCCAAGCTCGACACCAGACACTGCGGACCCAACACCCCCTCGACCAGCTCCAACACCACCGGATGCGGTGGAACCTTCTGCCAGATCTCACCGTAGGCCAACAGGTTGTACGTGCGGGTAGTGCGGTTGCCTTCAAACCGGTTATCGGCCGGTCGGCTGTTCAGCTTGGCTTCGAGACGGTGGACGTCGGCCAGCAATGCGTCGACCAATTCGGGCTCGATGGCGTTCTCGACAATCGTGTAGCCCTCGTCGATGAGCTGCTGGTGATGCGGGGCAAGATCTATGGGGGCCGGGTCTGTCGGGGGAGGGTCTATTGGAGTTGCCGAGGGCGGAGTCTGATTGAGAGCCACGGCACCACGGTACCGCCGTCGGTCGAATCATCCCTAAGGATGACCTGAAATCACCGCGCAGACCGATGGCGGAAGCTCGGCAATGCTTGATGATGGATGTACCGCACCGATTGGGGAGACATGTTCACCAGATTGCTCGTTCTTTGCTTTGCCGTAGCGCTGTTCGCCGCGGCCTGCGGTTCAGAGACCAGTTCGACCACCCCTGCTGGCGACGCCGAAACCTCCACCGATGACAGCGGCGATGATTCCGGCGACACTGTGGCCCCGGCTACTGACAGCGATGCGGACGGAAACGGTTCCGCGGAACCGTCCGATGCATCAAACGGCGAGTCCGATGAGTCCGAGGCTGCGGGTTCCGATAGTGACGAAACAGCTGGAGAAGTCGGTGAAGAAGCAGAAGTCGCTGAAGAAGCAGAAGTCGCTGAAGAAGCAAATGAGCCGGTCGTGTACGACGGTGACTTCTCGCAATCGATCCTGCCGATTCTCGAAAGCAAGTGCGCATCGTGCCATAACGCCAACGGTCCGGGTTCAAGCCACTGGATGCTCGGTACCGTGCAAGACGTCGTCGATACCTCGCAGGTCATCCCTGCTTTCGTAACCTCGGGCTTCATGCCTCCGTGGCCGGCCAGTGATCTCAGCGTCGACTTCCACGACAATCGCAGCCTCACCCAGGATCAGGCCGACGCGCTGGTGGCGTGGTCGTCGGCCGGCGGCGAAATCGACATCGACCCAACAACTCCCATCGAAGCTCCCGGGGGAGTGGTGGCGCTCGCCGATGTCGACATGACCCTCGAACCGCTCGATCCCTACGACGGTTCGCCCGAAACGCTCGACGACTACCGCTGCCTGGTGTACGACCCAGAACTTACCGAGCCCACCGGGCTTAACGGGTTCAACTTCGTGCCCGATCAAACCGAAGTGGTGCACCACGCCATTGGCTACATGGTTCCGGCCGAAGCGCGAGCGGTGGTCGACGCTGCAGCCGAGGCCGATACCGCCGGCGGTGGTTGGAGCTGCTTCGGTGGCATCGGTGTTCCCGCCGACGAAGACATCTTTATCGCCTGGGCGCCGGGCCAGACCCCAACCCAATACCCCCAGAACTCGGGCCTTCTGATGGAACCGGGCGACTTCATCGTCATCCAGATCCACTACCACTACGAGGTCGATGCCCCGGCCGACCGCTCAAGTGTTGAGCTCGACCTCCTATCGCTCGACGAGGCCGGCCCAGACGCCAAGGCGATCCGTATCGCCGAGTATGTTGCCCCGGCCGAAATCCCGTGCCGCTCTGACGAGACCGGCCCGCTGTGCGACCGGGCAACGGCTATGGAGCGAGCACTTGGTCTCTATGGGTCCCAGGGTGTGCAGGCCGACGGCTTCAATGCGCTCTGCGGTGTTACCCCAGCCGACTTTGCCGACATGACCAACGGAATCGCATCGGGTAGCTGCGAACTTCCGTTCTACGAGTTCGGCCAGATCGTGTCGGTGTTTGGCCACATGCACGAAATCGGCACCACGTTCCGGATGACGATGAACCCCGGCCGGCCTGACGAGAAGGTGCTGCTCGACATTCCCAAGTGGGATTTCGATTGGCAGTACAACTACGAACCGGTCGAGGACATCATCATAACCCCCGGCGACAGCGTGCTCATCGAGTGCCAATGGGATCGTTCGCTCATCAAAGACGGCGAAGAACCCCGCTACATCTTCTGGTCAGACGGCACCAACGACGAGATGTGCTTCTCCTCAATCGTCACCCGCGACCTCTAGAGCCACACCAGCCCCACCAGATCTCCAACGTTTGTGAGAACTTGGGGGTAACTCCCGCTGACCAACTACCTTCAGGGAACGAAATCTCGTACCTCTGGAGTAACCATGAAGACCCGTGCCGCCATCTGCTGGGAAGAAAACACCGACTGGTCGGTCGAAGAAGTAGAACTACGCGACCCGGGTCCGGGCGAGGTTCTGGTGAAGTTGGCGTTTGCCGGCCTGTGTCACTCCGACGAACACATCCGCCTCGGCGACCTGTCGGTCCCCGACGAAGACGGCAACATCCTCGCCGGTCCCTGCCCCATGGTTGGCGGCCACGAAGGCGCTGGCGTTGTTGAAGCAATTGGCGAAGGCGTCACCAAGGTTGCCGTTGGCGACCACGTGTCGGCCTCGTTCATTCCCGCATGCGGAACCTGCCCGCCGTGCAACGCCGGGCGCTCCAACCTGTGCGACCGGGGCGCCGAAACCATGTCGGCTGAGCCTCGCATCACCGCCGCTGACGGCACCGAGGTAAAGAGCATGGCTGGTCTGGGCACCTTCGCCGAACACATGGTGGTCGACCAGGACTCCCTGGTGAAGGTTGGCGATTGGTATCCGCTCGACGCGGTGGCTCTGGTGAGCTGCGGCGTTGCCACCGGCTACGGATCGGCCGTCAACGTTGGCGACATTCGTCCCGGCGACACTGTTGTCATCGTTGGCTGCGGCGGCATCGGCATGAACGCCGTGCAAGGCGCAAGGGCAGCTGGTGCGGCACAAATCATCGCGGTCGATCCGGTCGAGATGAAGCGTGAGTTTGCCCAAACCGTCGGCGCAACCCACACCGCCGCATCCATCGAAGAAGCAACGCCCATGGTTACCGACCTCTCTTGGGGTCGAGGCGCAAACACCGTCATCCTCACCGTCGGCGACGCCACCAGCGATCTCTTTGCTCCCTCGATGGCCATGGTCGGCAAGGGCGGCACCATGGTGCTCACCAGCCTGTCGCACATCATGCAAAACGAGATCAGCCTCAACACCTTCGACCTGGCCATGAGTCAGAAGACGCTCAAAGGAAACGTGTTCGGCGGCTGCAACCCTCGCAACGACATCCCCGCAATCCTCAAGCAGTACGAGGCCGGCCAAGTCCGCTTGGATGAACTCATCACCAATCGCTACACCCTCGACCAAATCAACGAGGGCTACGCCGACATGCACGCCGGTAAAAACGTGCGCGGTGTGATCGTCTTCTAGCCGTTCATGTAGTCGCGGTAGTAGGTGATCTTGCTGTTGGCGACCCGGTAGACGCCCACACCGGTGCGCTCACCATTGTTGGTGGTGGCGATCCACTGCGCCCACACCGTGTGGTCGTCGCCGGCTAGTTCCTCGAGCCGAAAACTGGCGCCCGCCTTCTTCATCTCCACGTTCATCTTGGCCATAAACTCGCCAATCGCTTCGCGCCCGGTGAAGGTGCCAAAGATCGGATCGACCAGCACCGCGTCGTCGGCAAACAGCTCAACCACCTTCGTGTAGTCGCCGTCGTTCTGAAGCTCCCAGAACCTCGCCAAGGTGTCGTACGCATCGCCGCTCATGCTCCCACCCTAGTTAGACCCGTCGGTCCCTGCTTTCGGGTTGAGTGTTTTCGGTCGGCGCTCTTTGCGTTCCCGGAGTGGGGCACGACGGTTGGCGTTTGAGAACTCCCAGATCGGGGCCAAACTCTTCGAGGGAGCGACCGTTCCCACGTGGGGTTTGGGCGTCGCCCCGCCCTACCAGCGGTATGTATAGCATCGATCGGTGGTTTCAGCTTGGGATGAAGTCGGCGAAACGAGGCGCTCCTCGCTCTAGCGCTACTCGGGCGCCATTAGCTGCGTAGGAAATCCCGTGATACCAGCCGGACACCAGGAAAAGGTCGAGGACCTGTTGCTCTGAAAGCTCGGTGGTCGTTCGTGCCCAGAGATCATCACTCAGCTCCGCGTGGTCGTGGAGGGCGTCGACGGCCGCGATGATCACGCGGTCACGCTCGCTGGTCCAGCACGGATCGGAGGAGTACCCATGAGCGAGGGATGCGATCTGTTCGCGATCGAGCTTGGCTGCGTCGGCAAAGAAGGCCACATGCACGCCCCATTCATACTCGCAGCGGCAGCGCGCCGTCACTCGGGCGATCACGAGCTCTCTATCT
Organism: uncultured Acidimicrobiales bacterium; assembly: GCA_938023735.1. Taxonomy (GTDB): domain Bacteria; phylum Actinomycetota; class Acidimicrobiia; order Acidimicrobiales; family SHLQ01; genus CALLQB01. Next base: position 36,932 of record CALJDK010000049.1, on the reverse strand, counting down.
CGCAGCGTGAGCGAGAACTCATCGGACAGGTAATACCCACCCCACGACGACAATGCGGTTGTCATCTTCAAGTTCTTGGCGAACGTTCGAAAAAGGTGAATTGGCGGGACGCCAGCGGGCATCATCGCCGCAAGTTGTGCTGCTACAGCCGGTTCGTACGGCGGGCTTAGGGGGCGGATTCGTGGTGTCTGCATAGTGCTCCTCCGGATTGCGGGTGTTTCGAATTTCGAAACGTTCCTCGAGGGTAACCCGTATGTTTCGAAAAACGAAACCGTGTACTCTTTGCTGATGGCAACAACACCATCTCCGGGTCGTCCGGTCCGAGGCTCGTCGACCGGGCGGCCAATCATGGCAGCGCTGGATCTGCTTGGAAGACGTTGGTCGCTGCGGATTCTGTGGGAACTACGCGACCGTCCGCTTGGGGCTCGAGCCCTCCGGGCCGAGTGCGACGGCATGTCGTCTAGCGTGCTGTACCAACGCTTGACCGAACTAACAGAGGCGGGCCTAATCGCAAAGAACGATAGCGGTGACTACATTCTGACGCCGCTGGGAGAGGAGCTCTATCCCGCGTTGGTGTCGTTGCTGAAATGGTCCGAGATGTGGGCTGCGGCGGAGAAGGATTGAGGTCGACCGCAGCTCCGAGTTAGCTCTCTGGTGAAAAAACCCTGCTGAGCGGTATCGGTACGATCTCTTCGAGCTGGTCGAAGTTGCACGATTCGGCATCGCGATCGGGCCTCCACCGCACGAATCGGGTGGTTCCGCGGAACCGTTGATTGGTGATCTGTACGTAGCTCACCTCCACCACCTGGGTTGGACGAAGTGGCGTCCAGGCTTGCCCACCTTTGCCGGCGCTCCAACGATTTGGGGCACCCGGCATTTTGCCGTCGGTGGTCATGTGCGCTTCGGCCTCGAGCCAGTCGGCCCAGGGATGCTCGCTGATATCGGTAAGAACATGAGGCGCCAGCTCGTCGACAAACTCGGCACGACGCTTGGCCGTGAAGCTGGCGGCAACGCCCATGTGGTGCAGATTTCCCTGGTCGTCGTACATGGCCAGCATCAGCGAACCCACGCCGTCGCCGCTCTTGTGGGTGCGATACCCGGCCACCACACAATCGGCCTCACGAGTGTGCTTCAACTTGAACTGGCTGCGTTTGTTCTCGAGATACAAACCATCGAGCGGCTTCATGATGAGACCATCGAGCCCGGCGCCCTCGAACTCGTCGAACCACTTCAGTGCAGTGGGCTGGTCGGTCGTAGTGGGCGTAAGGCGAAGTGGGGGAGCGAAACTGCCAGCGATGCTTTCGAGCAGCTTGCGGCGTTCGCCAAACGGCGTCTCCATCAGGTCGTCATCGCCGAGGGCCAAGAGGTCGAAGGCCATCACCTCGGCGGGGGTCTTCTCGGCCAGCATGTTCACCCGCGACTCGGCTGGGTGAATCCGCTGCTGCAACGCATCGAAATCCAAGGCATCATTCGACGCCACAATCAGCTCGGCATCGACCACGCACTTGTCGGGCAGACACGCCTTGAGCGGTTCGATGAGTTCGGGGAAGTAGCGGGTGAGCGGCTTCTCGTTCCGGCTCCCCAACTCCAGCTCGTCGCCGTCACGAAACACGATGCAGCGAAACCCATCCCACTTGGGCTCAAACGACAGCTCGCCATCGGGAATGGCTTTCAGCGCCTTGGCGAGCATGGGCTTCACAGGAGGATTCACCGGCAGATCCATAGTGCGATTACCGTACGTCAAACGCCGCGCTACCGGGGAAGAAACTCACAAATGACGACATCGTCTGACGCAATCACTCCGTTCACTATCGCCATCCCAGATGCCGACCTGGCCGACCTCAAAGAGCGCCTTGGCCGAACGCGTTGGCCCGAGGCTGAGCCGGTCGACGACTGGAGCCAAGGCACCCCGCTGGCCTACGTGCAGGAAGTCGCCGCCTACTGGGCCGACGACTATGACTGGCGCGCCACCGAAGCCCGCCTCAACGCATACGACCACTTCACCACCGAAATTGACGGGCTCGATATTCATTTCCTTCATGCGCCGTCGCCGGTAGAGGGCGCGCTCCCGATGGTGATGACCCACGGCTGGCCCGGGTCAATCGTCGAGTTCATGAAGGTCATCGAACCCCTCCGTGACCCCGAAGCTCATGGCGGCGACGCCTCGCAAGCCTTCCACGTCGTGTGTCCGTCGCTTCCCGGCTACGGCTTTAGCGGCAAACCCAGCGAAGTCGGCTGGGGTGTCGAAAAGATCGCCCGCACCTGGGACACCCTTATGGCCCGACTCGGCTACACCGACTACGTGGCCCAGGGCGGCGACTGGGGTGCCGCGGTCACCACCCAGATCGGCATGCTCGACGAGTCGAACTGCCGTGGCATTCACACCAATATGCCTGTCGCCGGCCCCGACCCCGAGACGATGGACAGCCTCACCGAGCTCGAGCAATCGGCTTTGGAAGCGTTCGGTCACTATGACAAATGGGACTCTGGCTACTCCAAACAACAGAGCACCCGGCCCCAAACGCTCGGCTACGGACTGGTCGATTCGCCCAGCGGACAGCTGGCCTGGATCCTCGAGAAATTCTGGGCCTGGACCGACAACGACGGTCACCCCGAGGATGCGCTCACGCGTGACGAACTGCTCGACAACGTCATGATGTATTGGCTCACCGGCTCGGGCGCATCGTCGGCTCGGCTGTACTGGGAGAGCTTCGCCAACTTCAGTGCCGGCACCTGTAACAAGCCGACGGCCATCAGCTCATTTCCCAAAGAGATCATCCGCAGCAGCCAACGGTGGGCGTCGAAGCGCTACACCGACATCGTGTACTGGAACGAACTCGACAAAGGCGGCCACTTCGCGGCGTTCGAAGTTCCCGAAACCTTCATCGCCGAACTCCGGGCCGGCTTTTCTGAGATGAGGTAGTCGGCGCTCGCTCCGTTCGCCGCTCTCTAGGCTCCCGGATTCAGGCGGAGCAACGTGAATCCCAGCGCTGTTGCCACCGATACCCAAATGATTGTTGGAGCTATCAGCAGACCGGCGGTTCGTTCCACGCGCCATGCCGCCGCTACCGACAGCACCACCAATACCAGCACGGCAACCAGCCACCAGGCCGCCAGGGTGAGGCGACCGGGTCCAAAGATCACCGCCTGCCACGCAACGGCCACAATGAACTGGGCAATCAACAACCCAATCGCCACCCGCTTGCCACCTCGGTCACTACCCAGAATCACCAACACGGCAAGCGCCTGAAGCGTCCACAAGGTGAACCACGCCGCCGGAAACGCCCAATCCGGCGGAATCCATGCCGGCTTCGTCAGGCTCTCGAAGAACGTCATCGCATCAGGTCTAGTCGACGGTGGCACGCTATTGAAGGGGCGGTAGTGGTTGGCTAAGTTGGCGGGCACGGCGCCCTGCTGCGCCCGACCTCGATCCGGCACCTACGCCGCCGGTCTGCGAGGCAAAGGGGACCTTGTGTGCTCTGCAGTTCAACTCTTTTGATTGCACCGCTCGAGTTCCGGCTGTCGCGGCGAGCGTAGGTCGTCCCAAGCGCAGCTTTGGCCGTGTGAGAAAGCAACAGCAATGACAAAGCAAGAGTCCTTTAAACGTCGAGTCCGAACCCGGATGGAAAAGACCGGCGAAAAGTATGGCGCCGCCCGTCGGGTTCTACTCGAACAGGCCGCCGCACGATCGGCGGCAGGCGGTCGGGCCTGGATATCCCAGCCCGAGATCGCCGATCAGCGAGTGCTCGACGCAACGGGTCGAAGCTGGGACGAGTGGTGCGACATTATCGACGCATGGCCTCAACACGTCGATGGCCACCCGGCCGTCGCCGCATGGCTCGAGGCCGAGCACAAGCTCAGCGGTTGGTGGGCGCAGGGAGTAACCGTCGGGTGGGAGCGAATCACCGGACGGAGACTGCCCGGCGAGATGCCCGATGGCACGTTCACCGCAAACAAATCTAGGACGGTCGAGGCCGATGCCGCAGGTCTTCGAAGGTTGCTGCTCGACGATGCCGACCGAGCCGACCTGTTTCCCGGGCATTCCGTGGCGCTGTTGTCGAAACCCTCGGCCAAGGCGATACGGCTCGGGTTTAGCGACAGCGTCGCGCTGCTGTCGCTGACGTTGAAGGCGGGCGGCCGGGTGGCGGTGAGCGTGCAACACAGCAAACTTGCCGACGCCGATGCCATCGACGAGTGGAAGTTCTACTGGGACGAATGGCTCGATGCCATCGACGAGTCGGTCTGAACGCGATAGACCACTCCCAGGAATTCTCGTCACCGAATCATCAGGAGACAGCCATGCCCGTCGCCGAAATCAACGGACAACACGTCAACTACGCCGACTCCGGCGGCGACGGGCCAGTGGTGCTCTGGAGCCACGGTTTTCTGATGGACCACACCATGTTCGATCAGCAGGTTGCCGGTATCGACGGCCACCGCCACGTGGCGTGGGACGAGCGGGGCTTCGGCGAGACGGCGGCAACCGATCACTTCACCTACTGGGATTCGGCCGATGACGCGGTGGCCCTGCTTGATCATCTAGGTATCGACAAGGCGGTCTTCGCGGGAATGTCGCAGGGCGGGTTCTTGTCGCTGCGCGCAGCGTTGCGTCACCCCGACCGGGTGCAAGCTTTGGTGCTCATCGACTCCGAATCTGGGGTCGACCCGCCCGAAACTCTCGAAGGGTACAAGGGCATGGTCGGCCACTGGTTGAGCGACGAACCGCTGGGTGATGTTGGTGCATTTGTGGCCGGTCTCATCATCGATGACGAGGTGCTCAATGCTGAATGGATCGCCAAGTGGGAGGCACGCCGCTCGGCTGGCGCTGGATCTCAGATGGAGTTCGCCGCACAAACCCTGCTCGGCCGTGACGACATCACCGACCGCCTGGGCGAAATCACCGTGCCCGTGTTGAGCGTGCATGGCGAAGCCGATCAGTCGATCACCATCGACAAAGCCGAAGCCCTGCAAGCAGCGGTGCCAAACGGCAAAGGCCTCGTCCGAGTCCCGGGAGCCGCTCACGCCCCAAACATGACCCACCCAGACATAGTCAACCCAGCAATCACCGAGTTCCTGAGCAACCTCTAGCCCAGCAGCCCGAAAGTAAGCACGCTGGGGTCAGACCCCAGCGTGCTTACTTTTTGTTTGTGTGGCGGGGCTGTAGCAGTGGGCAAACGGTAAGGGTGAGGAAAACTTGTTCAAACAAGTCTTTGCGTGACAACTACTTATGCCGTTGCTAGGTTCATGACGGGTTCTCATCGAACCATGACAAAAACTCACTAGGGGAAACTATGAATGTACGAAACAAAGTTGCTGTTGCTTGTCTAGCGGCGTCGTCTCTCACCTTTGGATTCGCAGGATCGGTGTCAGCGGCGCCTGCGGTACCGCAGCCACCGGCAAACGCTAACGGTGTCGAGAACGGTGCAGGTATCGGGTGCGATATGGGCAAGTTTCACAGCGAAACCGCGCGTGCCGGAGGAATCGGGAAGAACCGCGGCCACTACCCGGGCCAACACAAGGGCGCCGCGATCTGCAAGTAGGCGCTTCGGACATGCTGCGTTGATGTAGTGATCTGTCCGACATGCACACGCGAAAGGGGTTGGTGGCAGTTACGCCACCAACCCCTTTGCTTTATAGCTGTAGGTGAAGGTTACAAGTGTGTGTACCGCAGGGCGGCTACTAGTTCTTGCCCTTCTTTCCGGGAGCGTCGCCTGACTTGCCTGGCGACTTCTTTTCCTCGGCAGGTGCTTCCTCTGCTGGAGCTTCCTCTTCAGCCGGGGCTTCTTCCTCAGCCGGAGCCTCCTCTGCTACCCGAGGAGCGGCGTTTGGATCCTTGATCGGAATCGCACCACCGCCACCTCCGAGGTCACAGGTCGACTCGTTGTTGGCCGCATCGATCTGACCAGCAAGACTGATCATCTTGCCGCGCCCCGACGTAAGCGCAGAGCCGACGCTGCCGAGCAGGTCAGCGCCAGGGTAGGACGAGCCGTAGGTTGCATTGTTCAGCAACCCAGCAACCGCCGCACGCAGAAGAATCCGCGCCGCACCGTCCGGTCCGGAACCACCCGTGAAGTTGAGTGCTTCAATCAGTGTGGCATCGGCATATGGCACGTGGTCGCCCCAAATCGAACCAACCGTCTGGTACGGGCTGTAGCCGGTAGCCAGGAACTGGTTGAGATGGTTCTTCCAGAAGCCAGGAGTACATCCGTACACCTCTTCAACCGGTGGGTTGTAGGTGTTGGTGACTACCAGGATGTTGTCGCCGTTGAGTGCAACGGTGATTTCTCCTGGCGTGACGATCCAATCTGCGCCGAGGGTGTCAGACGCGGTGCACTTGGTGCCTACTGGGAAGTCTCCCACGACCGCCATGCCACCATCGGTGAGCGTGTAGTTGCCAGCGCTTGCGCCTGCACAGTTCACGCCGATGTCGAAGAACTCCAGCGGTGTCGGCTGGCCGCTGTTGTTCACAACAACCTTCATCACCTTGACCTCGCGGTCTGCGGGGTCGTAGGTGTTGGTGACGGTGATCAGGTTTGGTCCGTCGAGTGACACGGTGAGTGCCCCATCGGTGACCATCCAGTCGTCGCCTGGGTTGTCGGTTGCGGTGCAATTGGTGCCTACCGGGAAGTCTCCGACGTTTGCCATCTGGCCGTCGCCGAGGGTGAAGGTGCCGGCGTCAACGCCGCCGCAGGTGACTACAACGTCGAAGCTGCTGACTGGTGTCGGCAGTCCGGTGTCGTTGATGACGACCTTCTTCACTTTGACCTCGCGGTCTGCGGGGTCGTAGGTGTTGGTGACGGTCAGGTTGTTCGGTCCGGCAGAGGTTGTAGTGATCGGGCCGCTTACCGCTACCGACCAATCTTCAGCCGGTTCTGGTGGTGTTTCGGTAACCGAGCATTCAATTCCAACAGCAATGTCGGTAATAATCGCTGACCCTCCATCGGAAAGGGTGCGGTCGTAGTCGGTTCCGTCACAGGTGACGGTGATGTCAAAGGTGTCCTGCGGAAGCGGGAGGCCTTGCGGGTTTTCGACAACCTTGTTCACCGTGACGTCGGTGCTCTTCAACGTGTTGTTGATGGTTACCGTTTGGGTCGCCGGGTCATCTTCGAAGGGGATGGTGACCGTCTTGGGGCCATCGTTGTCGAAGTCGGCAGCGTCGCCCTGCGTTGGATCCTCGGACACGGTACAGACCGTGCCGATGGGGATTCGGTCAGAGAGTGTGACCGTCTGCGAACCATCGGCAGTGAAGGATACCGGACCAAAGTCATCGATGGTGAAGATCGTTACGCCGCTGGGTGACTTGCACTCAACATCGAAGTAGAAGGTTCCAGCGCCGTTCGCCGTCTTGGTGAGGTCGAGCGAACCAAATCGGTCGAATACGCACAAGGCAAACTGCGAGAAGTTACCGCCCGTTGGGACGTTTAGTACCGGGGATGGGGTACCGGGAACCGGAGGGAACGCCCAAATCGGGTTGACGCTCTGAGCGCCGCCCACTAGTTCCGAATAGATGATTCTCTCATTGGTATCGGAGTCGACAAGGCTATTGACCTGGAAGGTGGTTCCGTCTTGGCCGACGATCTCGGTAAACGTTGCGGTGTAGTTTTTTCCACCGGTCGTGGTGGCTTCGTCGTCCGCCGCTCCTGGGCCGCCCGTTGTGAACTTCACATAGGTGCCAAGACCGTCGGGTCCGCACTCGCCCTGAGCGGGTAACCCGCCGGGGCGATCGTCGACGACCGGATCTAGGTCCGCCGACGCTGCTGTCGCCGAGAGCGACAGAACGCTCGCGATCATTGCCAAGGCGACGAGTAGCCGCCTCGTAGTTCGTGAAACGGTCAGCCGTGGCTGCCGCCATTTAGGTACTTTTCGCATGGCTCTCTCCTGAGTTGAGGCGAGAACTGCTTCAGTACAGGTTCAGGAAAGTCGGCACGTGAAGTGCCAACAAACCATCCGCCGATTTTCCGCCGTTCCGCCGTTTTCACTATCCGCCGCTCAGTCAAAACGAATGAGCTTTTTTCACCCTAGCCTCATCGGATTCAATGTCAAACGCCGGCGGACGATGCACCCATCTGAGCAAATCCCCTAGTCAGGCGGTCAGGAATACTTATCCAGCCGCCTCGCCGTCTTCAGGTGCTTAAGTAGCTACTTGCCTCGCCAGTTGGGTTCTCGCTTCTCGGCGAAGGCGGTTGCGCCTTCGATGGCGTCTGCCGATCCGAATACCTCGTGCATGATTGGGTTGTGCGCTGCCCAGAATTCTTCGTCGGTCTGCATTGAGAACTCTTTGATGATCTTCTTTGATGCCGCAACGGCAAGCGGTGCGTTTTTGGCGATGGCTTCGGCCAACTCGATTGCGGTATCGAGCGCTTCACCCTTGGGAACCACCCGGGCAACCATGCCGAGCGCCAAGCCCTCTTCGGCGGTGATGGGCTTGGCGGTTAGCGCCATCTCCATAGCCTTGGCGTAGGGCAGCACCTTCGGCAAACGCAGCAGCGCACCGGCGCCAGCAAAGAGGCCAACACCAGTTTCGGGGATACCAAGCTTGGCGCCTTCGGAAGCAACCATCAGGTCACACGAAAGAGCAATCTCCAGGCCGCCAGCAAGGGCGAAGCCTTCGATTGCAGCGATCAGCGGCTTGTCGGCGCTGCGCTCGCAGATGCCAGCGAAGCCACGACCATCGACCATGGGCATTCCGCCCGACACGAACGCCTTGAGGTCCATGCCGGCACTGAAGCCTCGGCCGTTGCCGTTGAGCACGCCCACCCGAAGATCGTCGTCACTGTCAAGCTCGTTCAGCGCCGCTTCCATGGCGTTGGCGAGATCCTGATTTACCGAGTTCATGGCCTCGGGGCGGTTTAGCGTGATGATCATCACGTGACCGCGGCGTTCGGTAAGGAGTGTGGGTTCGGTTGCGTTAGACATAGCGGAATCTTAGAGAGCCACGACTGGCCCGTCGACTCCCGGCGGGTTGCGCTACCGGTTCGGTTGTTGACCAAGCGGCACGGGAGGCGGAATCGCCGGCATCGGCTTGAGTTCGCCAACCTGCGATCGAGCGAGCGTCCACACGCCAAGCGTTAACAGCAACGTCCGCAGCACGGAGCCGATCCGGACGCGCTCGACGTAGCGTTGGGGGCTACTGCCACTTCGGCTCGTAGGCAACGTCGTCGGAACGGAGCATGTCGAGAAGCGCCGCAGGGTCGGCCGAGGCGTGTATGAGCTGTCGGTTCTTCGCCTTGAGGAGCCCGTCGTCGACCGCCCGGTCGAACCAGGCCAACAGCTGGGTGTAGAACCCATCGCTGTCGAGAAACCCCACGGGCTTGTCGTGCACGCCGATCTGGCGCCACGTGGCCACCTCGGCAACTTCCTCGAGCGTTCCGAAACCGCCCGGCATGGCAATGAAAGAATCCGAACGCTCGTACATCAACGCTTTGCGTTGGTGCATGGTGTCGGTCTCGATGAGCTCGGTCAGACCGCGGTGCGCAACCTCTTTGCCCAGCGATACCGGAATCACGCCGGTCACCCGCCCGCCAAGCGCCAAAATCGTGTCGGCGATGAGTCCCATGAGGCCCGTTTCGCCGCCGCCATACACCAGGCCGATGTCGTCGGCCACCATCAACTCGGCCAGAGCTTTGGCGTTTGCTGAATGGGTCGGGTTGGTACCGGTCGAAGATCCGCAAAAGACACACAGTTCACGCAAGGTCCGCATCGCCTCACACTAGAAGACGCCACCAAATGAGTTTCGCGCTGTGCTTGTGCCGCGATTGCCGGTCGAGTTACCACCAAGCAGCGCTGATCTGGTTTCGAGTCCGTCGCCTTCCAGCCGATATGGTGCGGGGATATGTCTGAACTCCCGTTGGCCGACCGACTCGCCGATCTCGAACGTCGTAAAGAAGAGGCCCTTCACGCAGGCTCCGAGCGCTCGGTCGAGCGTCAGCACGCCAAAGGCAAGATGCTCGCCCGCGAGCGAATCGACTACTTCCTCGACGACGGCTCGTTCAACGAACTCGACATGCTCGCCCGGCACCGGGCACTCGACGCCGGCCTCGACACCCGCCCTTACACCGACGGCGTCATCACCGGCTGGGGAACCGTCGACGGCCGCAAAGTCTTCGTGATGGCCCAGGACTTCACCGTTATGGGCGGCGCCCTCGGCGAGGTTTTCGCAGAGAAGATCCACAAGGTGATGGACCTGGCCAACTCGGTGGGCGCACCAATGATCGGCCTCAACGACGGCGCCGGAGCCCGAATCCAAGAAGGCGTTGTCAGCCTCGATGCGTACGGCGGTATCTTCCGTCGCAACGTGGCTGCCTCAGGCGTTATCCCCCAGATCAGCGTGATTCTCGGCCCATGCGCCGGCGGCGCGGTGTATAGCCCGGCCATGACCGACTTCATCTTTATGGTGCGCGAGAAGTCGCATATGTTCATCACCGGTCCCGACGTGGTGAAGACCGTCACCGGCGAAGAAGTCACCCTCGAAGAACTCGGCGGCGCAGGAAGCCACTCGTCCAAATCAGGCGTAGCCACGTTCGTCGGCGAAGACGAAAAGAGCGTGCTCGACAGCGTCAAGCACCTGCTGTCGTTTCTTCCGGCCAACAACCTCGAAACCCCGCCCGAATCCGAACCGCTCGACGACCCCGACCGTCTCATCCCCGAACTGGCCGGCATGGTTCCCGACTCGCCCAATGTCCCCTACGACATGATCGAAATCATCACCGCAGTCATGGACGACGGCGAGTTCCTCGAGTATCACTCCGCCTGGGGACGCAGCATCGTGTGCGGATTCTCTCGGCTCGACGGTAAGCCCGTCGGCGTCGTGGGCAACCAGCCGAAGGTGCTGGCCGGAGTGCTCGACATCGAATCATCCGAAAAGGCCGCCCGGTTCATTCGCACCTGCGACGCCTTCAACATCCCCATCGTCACGTTCGTCGACGTGCCCGGTTTCCTGCCTGGCGTCGACCAGGAACACGGTGGCATTATCCGCCACGGCGCCAAGCTGCTCTACGCATACTGCGAAGCCTCGGTGCCCCGCATGCAGGTCATCACCCGCAAGGCCTACGGCGGCGCGTATGTGGTGATGGATTCCAAGTCGGTTGGCTGCGACTACTCACTGGCATGGCCGTCGGCCGAGCTTGCCGTGATGGGGCCCCAGGGTGCGGTGGAAATCATCTACCGCCGCGAGCTTCAGGGAGCCGCCGACCCCGAAGCCAAGCGCGCCGAACTCATCGACGAGTACACCAAGCGCAACGCCAACCCCTACATCGCGGCCGAGCGAGGCTACGTCGACGACGTCATCGATCCGGCCGAAACCCGCATCAAGTTGGTGCAGGGAATTCGCATGCTCGGCTCGAAGGTCGAAGAGCTTCCCCAACGCAAGCACGGAAACGTTCCCCTATGAGCGAGACCGCAAGCGAGCCATCGATCGCCGTTGGCCGATCGGGTCCGGTCGAAGTCACGCCCAACGCGACCGACGAAGAGATGGCTGCGATCCTCGCCGCCTACGCAGCGTTGTGGCCCAAACCACAAACCCAAAAGCCGGTCCAGCAAAACAACGATTGGCGCTTCAGCGGCCGCTGGTTCAAACGCCCAACGTTCCCCCGAAAGTAACCGCAACACCGTCGAACGTTACCGTCAAACATATCGACAAACGTCAATTTGAATACGGTGTCTGGAACCGTCTCTCAACGTAATTCTGAATACGGTGTCTGGAACCGTATTTTTTAGCTGGGGTTTGCGACTTCGATGCGGTCCTGCTGCCACTCGCGGGCGCCCTTGAGGGCGGCGTTGGCTTGGAGAAGCAGGTTGGCCGAGTCGAAGGCGTGGCTTGGGTAGCAGGCCACGCCGGCTCGCATCGTGAGACCCTCTTCGTGCTCGTTGATCTCGCGGCGAATGCGCTCGACCGTCCAGATCGCCCCGTTCTCGGGCGTATCTTCAAGCACCAAACCAAAGCGTCCATCGCCCATCCGACACGACGTATCGGCCTCACGAAGGGTCTTCGTGATTGCATTGGCGACCAGGGTGGCGTCGGCGGTTTCGGTACCGTCGTCGCCGAGGCGAACGACCTCGACAACCGCAATAGCGACCGGACGAAGGTGGCGTCGAGCGGCGGCGATACGAGCATTGATGGAAACGTTGAAATAGTCCTCGGTGAAGAGGCCGGTTTCGGGATCGGTAAGGATCGCCTTGCTGTTGACGACCGACTCGGCCGCTTCGACGGTTCCTTCAAGAGGGTTCTGGGCACTGGCAAGCTGCGCACCGAGGCTTTTCACTGCATCTTCAGCAGCGATACGAGCCTGCACCTGTGAAGCCAAAGCTTCTTCGAGTTCGGCCACCGACTTTTGGTCGCCATCGGCTGATCCGCCGACCGCGCTGGGCAACATGCCCATTCCGCCGGCACAAACCGCAGCGAGACCCGCAAGAACGGCAACAATGCCGGAGCCCGATGTTGCGGCAACAACACCAAGGATGAGGCCGAGAATACCCAGGCCAACAGCGAGTAGAGATCGAGATTCCATTATCGGTCCATCGGCCAGATCGCCGAAATGTTAAAGAGATTGCGAAGCGACAGCCTACTGTGAGCCGTCGAGATCCGGTTGCGAATTGGCTACGAACCCGGCCGGAATCGGCGTTGCCAGCACACCGGCGAGGTAGTCGAGATAGTCGGGCCGCCTCAGGCTGACTACCCCCAACGACGACAGGTGCTCGGTGTTCCACTGCACATCGAGCAGACGAGGCCTGCCATCATCCAACACCTCCACCAGTTTCACCAGCGCAACCTTTGACGCGTCGGTAGCGGTATGAAACATCGACTCGCCCGCGAACAGGCCGCCAATGCACAACCCGTAGAGCCCGCCGACCAGCTCGTCATCGGCCCACGTTTCGACACTGTGGGCCCAGCCAAGATCATGGAGCCGGCTGTATGCCTCGTGGATCTGGTTATCGATCCAACCATGGGGCCTCGAGGGATCCGCACACCTGGCCACCACGTCGCGAAAGGCCACATCGACCGTCGTGCGATACCGGCGACAACTTCGCCGAAGCGACCGGCTCACCCGTAGCTCGTCGAGCGGCAGCACCGCCCGCGGATCGGGCGACCACCAGCCGATATCGCCACCATTCTTCAGTGGCATCGGAAACAGCCCACTGCGGTAGGCGGCCAGAATCGTGCCGGGCTCAAGATCGGCGCCAACCGCCAGCAACTCCTGATCGTCGGTGAGGTCGATAGGTGGAAATACCCACGGCGTGGGGGGCGGCTCGACAGGGCCACGGCTATCGGCGGTCATCGCACCTACCGCTAGTCCGGAACCGGAATCCGCTTCACCGTGAACAGGTTCTTGCGAGAGAAGTTCACGGTGACCCGGAGGAACTCGTCGACCCGAGTGCCGGCAACCACGATACGCCGGAGCTTGCGAGCGCGTGGCGTAGTGTCGAGCAGCGGTCGATCGATGAGGTACGAGTGAGTGTCGCCTTCGATGAGCAGCACCGGCCGGTTGAAGTCGCTGGCAAGTTGGGCCAATCGGTCGACGAATGCCTGATGCTCTACCCGCGGTGCGCCAAGCAGATTGAACGAGTTGGCGTGCTGAAACACCACCACTCCGCGGGCGTCTTGCGCGGCTGCGGTTGCAAAGGTGTGATCGAGCCATTCGAGTGCAGCGCTGTTTCGATCGGCCACCTCTTGATTGCGGCGCGCCGGGTCGTCGACTTTGGTGCCGGTGGGATCGTCGGCGTACCAGGCGGCGGTGCCATTGCGTGACCCGATGAGATGCACGGTGGAAAACACCACGCCCGGTTGGGTCCACAGTTGGTTCTCCACCTGCGCCCGGCCAAACACGGCAGCCTGGTTCTGCACCGGGTACGGGTTCTGACCCAGCGACTGGCTGGGGTTCGCGAAGAACACCTCACGCAGCTTGGCCAGCCGTTCATGGGGGTCATATCCACCAGCGGTGAAGCGATGGCAGTCGGCCCACTCGTTGTCGCCCGGAGTAAACAACACCGGCTTGCGGAACTGATCGAACTCGGCCTTGATCTGTCCGAAGTACACATCGGCACATGGCGAGCTTCCCGACTTGATGTCGCCAACGTGTACGGCAAACTCCACCCGCTTGCGCCGACTGATTTCCCGCCGCAGCTTCGGGAACTCGGCGAGTTGGGTAGCGCTGTACGGTGCATCGCCCACCACGGCGAAGGCATAGTTGCGCTGGCGAGCCGCCGCGGGGTCGACCGACGCGAGCGAAAGCAATCCCAAACAGATCAGGAACGTTGTGGCAGCCCGAGCAAAGATTGGCATGGGCAGGCCCGGCCTAGCTTTCGGTGATGGTGACCGACTCGATGGTCATTGGCTCGACCGGGGCGTCGCCCGCGTCGGTCTCGGCGGCTTCGATGGCAGTGATGGTTTCCATACCAGCCGTGACCGTGCCGAACCGGGTGTATTGGTCGGGGAGGGTTTCGCCGCTGGCGCCGGTGACAACAAAGAACTGGCTGCCGTTGGTGTTTGGTCCGCTGTTGGCCATTGCCACCGAACCAACCTCATAGAAGGGTCCTTCGCCGCCCTGGGGTTCGTCGGCGAACTGGTAGCCGGGGCCACCGGTTCCCGCTGGCGTTCCCACGGCGTCGCCGCCCTGAATCATGAAGCCCTCGATGACCCGGTGGAAGTTGACGCCTTCATAGAACCGGTATCGGGCAAGGGTCACGAAGTTGTTGGTGGTTACCGGAGCGCGTTGCGTATCGAACTCGATGGTGAAGTTGCCTTGGTTGGTGACGACCTCGGCCGTGTAGGTCTTGTCGAGGTCGATACACAACGGGTGCGGACCATCGAACTGGGTGATCCGTTCGCCCGAACCGTCGGCGGGTGGGCACTCGCCGTCGGGTGGGAAAAGCTCACTGGGGTCGACGGGTGCAGCGACCTCTTCGTCGGGCTCTTCGAGGGTGCCATCGTCTTCGGGTTCGTCGATGGATTCATCTTCAACCAGCTCGTCAAGCTCTTCGAGATCGTCAGCTGGGATCTCGTCGGTCACGACTCCCGAATCGTCGCCCACGCTTACGTTTTCGTCGTCGCCCCGGAGAAACAGGAAGTAGACGGCGGCGATCACAACAAGTGCGCCGGTTGCCAGGTACCCGAGCCGTTTCGCAGCTGCTGCCTTTTGTTCCGCTGCCCGTTGCATCTCGGCCTCGGCCTGACGTTGGGCGCGGTTCTCGCGCTGACGATCGCGCTTTTCGGTTCCCATGAAAACTCTCTAGCCTCCTGCGGCCACGGCGATTACTGCGGCGACCAAGCTCACGATCATGGCGACAACACAGATGATGGCGACGATCTTGACGATTGGTGAATTTGGTCCTGCCATGGCACAAAAACGTACTCCGTTCTGAGCCCAAATCCTCGCCAGTGCGTCCTATGCACCTGCCACAGGTTGCATGGTTTCGAGTCGTCGACCGAGCTCGATGAGCTGCTCGGCGTCGAGGTTGGCGAAACTCATCCGCAGGAATCGTTGATCGGTGGGCGTGAATGCATCGCCGGGAATGGTGAGGATGTCGAGTTCGGCCACGAGTCGGCGAATAACCGACGAGGTCGCTTCGTCGACGAACGGGTGCCGCACCCAGCCGAAGTAGGCGCCTGATGCAACCAGGGTGAACCCACCGGGCTCGGCCGCCATGACCGACTCAAAGACCTTCTGTACCTGTCCTATACGTTCGGCCTGCTCGATCCGCCACTCGGTGGCATCGCGCAACCCGGCGATGACCGCCTCCTGACCAATGCGCGGCGCGCAGATGGCCACGCAGTCGAGCAGCTTCATCGTTTCGACCAGCAGGTCAGGGTGGCCAACAACCGCACCCACCCGGTAGCCGGGAATCGCCAGGTCTTTCGAGAACGAATGCAGCGTGACCACATGGTCGGCCCACGCAGTTCCCTCAGAGAACGTGCTGGCGTACAGCTCGTGAGCGGGAGCATCGGTGCCGCGATAGGACCGATAGGTCTCATCGACAATCAACAGCAGGTCGTTGCGGGCGGCAAAGTCGGCAAACCCCGCGATTGTGTCGGGCGCCATGATGTATCCGGTGGGGTTGCCGGGCGTTACCAACACAATGGCGCGGGTTCGTTCGGTACGAAGAGCCTCGGCTTCGGCAACGGTGGGTTCCAAGCCAACCGCCGGTTCAAGATGCACCGGCGTGATGCCATCGAGGCGGAGCCACATGTCGTGGTTGAAATAAAACGGTGACGGCAAAATCACCTCATCGCCCGGCTCGGCGATGGCCGACGCCACGAGGCAGAACGCCTGATTACAGCCGGCGGTGATCAAAACATTCTCGGCGGTGACCACACCGGGGTACTGGTTGGTCAGCTCGGCCGCGAACACCTCGCGCAGCTCGGGCAACCCTTCCTGCGGGCAATACCGCCCACCGTTGGGGTCATGGGCAACCGCCGCGATTCGGTCGGCGATCACTGGTGCGGTGGGGTACGAAGGCGCCGCCTGGCTCATATCGAGCAGCGGCCGCGTGCCACTGGCCAACGGCAGCAGGGCGAAAGCCGCGCCAATAGGTGAGTGAATCTGGTCGAGGGTCCGATTGGTCAGGCGCACCCAGCAAGTCTTTCAGAATGCCCGAGGTCTTTCAGAAAGACACGCTTGACTACTATCGACCGTCGTGGCACTACTCGTTCAGAAGTTTGGCGGCACTTCGGTTGCCGACCCCGACCGCATCCGCGAGGTAGCGGATTGGGTTCGTCGACGGCGCAAAGCCGGCGACGAAATCGTCCTTGTCGTAAGCGCGATGGGCAAAGAGACCGACGAGCTTCTTCGGCTCGCCGACGCGGTGTCGGGCACTCGCCCCGGACGCGAGATGGACATGCTCATCACCGCCGGCGAACGCAAGGCCGCCGCGCTGGTATGTATGGCGCTGCACGACGTTGGCGTCGAAGCCGACTCGTTCACCGGTAGCCAGGCCGGGTTTATCACCGACACCAATCACATGAACGCCAAAATTCTCGAGATTCGCCCCGAGCGGGTCAAGGAATCACTGGCCGCTGGTCGCACCCCGGTGATCGGTGGATCCCAGGGTGTGTCCACCGAACGCGACGTCACCTTCCTCGGCCGTGGTGGGTCCGATACCACCGCCGTCGCCATCGCCCATGCCGTTGGCGCCGATGCCTGCGAGCTTTACACCGACGTGTCGGGCGTGTTCACCACCGACCCTCGCGTGGTCGACAACGCCCGCAAAATGAACCACATCTCCTTCGAGGAACTCCTCGAAATGACCGCCACCGGTTGCCCAAAGCCTGCGATGCGATCGGTCGAGTTCGCCCGCACCTATGGCGTCAAACTTCATATCCGCTCTGCCTTCACCTGGGAACAGGGAACTTGGGTATCCGAGGAGGATCCCGCAATGGAAAACGCAATCATCTCCGCCGTCACCCACGACACCAGCGAGGCCAAGATTACCGTGGCCGACCTTCCCGACGAGCCCGGTATTGCCGCCAAGCTGTTTCGTGACTTGGCCGACCACGACGTCAACGTCGACATGATCGTGCAGAATGTCTCCGAGAACGGCGCAACCGACATCTCGTTTACGTCGCCGCACGAAGGGTTCGACGCTGCTGTATCGGTAACCGAAGCATGCGCCGTCACCATGGGGTCCGGCACCGTCACCTCCGATAACGACATCGCTCGGGTCAGCGTCATCGGCGCCGGAATGAAGAGCAACCCTGGTGTGGCAGCAACGATGTTCGAAACCCTCGCCAAAGCCGGAATCAACATCGACATGATCTCGACCTCAGCAATCCGAGTCAGCTGCGTCGTACGCGAAGCCGAAGCCGAGCGGGCTGTTCAAGAGCTTCACCAAGCCTTCGAACTCCATAAGCCTGTTTAGGTCGCTCGCTGCCCTCGAGCGTTCTACTTTTGCTTTACTGCGTCCCGGCCTATTGCCACGGCGGCTTCTGCTTCGTCGAAGAGTTTTGGGTACGGGTATGTGAGGCTCATTAACTGATGAAGCAATGGGGTGCCGCGGTCAATGACTTCTTGGCGGACGCCTGATTTTTGATCCTCGAGCGGTGTCACAAACTTGGCGAGGTACTCGATGAGTACGGCCGTGCGATCGTGGTCGCTGTTGTTGGGCATGGCGCAGTGCCACACCATGCCGTTGAAGATGATGCAATCGCCGGGGTCACCAGCCATGCGGTCGGCTTCGGCGAAGAAGCGGTCGCGGTCGCCCTTGTCGGGGTACAACAACTCGCCTTGTGAGCCAGCAAGGAACGCGCTGGCACCTGAAGTGGCGTTGAAGGGATCGAGGGGAATGGTGGCCTGCAGGTTGAGCGGGAAGCTCGAGTTGATGGCGGTAGGAAAACCCTCGCGCTCGTAGAGATCCCAGTACGGGTAATCGATGTGCGGTTCCTGACCCGGGCCGCCGGGAAGCAGGCGGTTAGCGGCTATTGAGCCCAGTATGAACTTGTCGCCCAAGAACACCGAGGCAATCTTGGCCACGGCCGGGTGTTGCACCATGGCCTCGAATACCTCGCCCTTGTTGAGGAGGTTCCAAACCCGACGCTGCAGGTGCACCTTGTCTTCGTTGGCGCCATGGAAATGGGTTTCACGCTCGGCTTCGCCGTCGGACTCGGTGATGATGTAATCGCGCGCTGCTGCCACTTGTTCATCGGTGAACGCCTTGCGGATTACGACAGCACCCGGGCCGGTGAGGAGCTCGGCGATGATGTCGGGCATTTGTTCGTCGAGACGATCGATATCCACTTCAAACATGTGACTGCTTTTCCTGAGTTCTGCTGAAAGCTACGACGGTGCCGGGCCGGTGGATGAACGTACGATCAACCGGGGCTCGAGAACTTCGTGACGAGCTTCGGTGCGGCCATCGATGCGTTCCAGTAATGCTTGGATGGCCGTGCCGCCGATCTGCTTGCACGGCTGGAAGACCGTGGTGAGCGAAACCGCACCCACGCCAGCCAGCACGGTGTCGTCGTAGCCAACCACCGAAACGTCGCCGGGAGCCGACAAGCCAGCCTCGTCGAGGTACGCGAGCACCCCGGAGGCAGAAAGATCGTTACCGGCAAAAATTGCGGTGGGTGGTTCCTTGAGCGCCATCACGGTTTTCGCCCCTTCGTACCCGGAGATCTCGTCGAAATCTCCTTCGACGAGGATCGGAGCCAAGCCTCTGTTCATCATCGACTTCGAAAACGAGTCACGACGCTCGAGCCCACCGGCAACCCGGTTGCCTTCGATGTGAGCGATTCGAGAGTGCCCGAGCCCCATGAGGTGGTCGACGATGAGTTCGGCGCCGTGGTCTTCATCGTTGTTGATGGTGTCGAACGCTGGCGAGGTTGCCCAAACGCCGACAACAACGGTTGGGGTTTGGGCGGCGCACTGCTCGAGGAGAAGCTCGGGAAGTCGAGGCGAGCCGAGCAGCACCGCATCGGTTCGGAGCCCAAGGAGAAGTTCGATTGCCTGGGACTCACCGGAGTCTTGTTTCCAACCCGAGCTGATGAGTACGCGCATCTCGGCTTCTTCGGCTGCCGCCGCTGCACCTTCGGCCATCAGGGTGAAGTACGGGTTGTGAAGATCGTTGAGCATGAGCCCGATGGTTTGGGTTTGCCCACTCGCCAGATTTCGGGCCGCCATGTTCGGGCGATAGCCAATTTCGTTGGCGACGGCGAGGACTTTCTCGCGGCTGTGGTCGCTCACCCGGGGCGACCGGTTCATCACCAACGACACCAACGCTCGAGAGACGCCGGCTTTCGTCGCTACGTCGTCCATCGTGGGTTGAGCCATGAACCAATCCTAGAAATAGAGCGCTCTAGTGCGCAACATGCGCTCCGACTTTGGGCGAGTTGGCGTCAAAAATGCCGAAAGATGCAGCCATGAACCGTGAAGTAGCAATGTAAACGTTTACATTGCGGAAGGGGTTGACGGTGGTCGAATCGCGCGTGTAGCTTCTGCAGCTGGTGAGAAGTAGAGCGCTCTACTTCTGCTGCGCTACTGATACTCAGAGGGGCCGGTTGTGGGGATCTTGTTGTGGGGATAATGAAGCGAATGGCCACGGCTCCAATCTCGTGGGGGATCTGCGAGGTCCCTGGTTGGGGAGTGCAGCTGCCCATCGAACGCGTCCTCGGCGAGATGGCCAGTCTCGGCTTTCCCGCCACCGAACTCGGCTCCGAGGGCTACCTTCCCGCCGACCCCGGCGAAATGCATGAACTGCTCGGTACGCACAACCTCACCATGCTCGCCGCCTTTGTGCCGCTGGTGCTTCACGACCCCGCCCAGGCCGAGCAAACCATCGCCGCCGCCGCTGCCATGGCCGAGCGCCTTCAGGCGTATGGCGCCACACTATTCAACACTGCGCCGGTTACCAGCCTCGACTGGGAACCCCGGTCCGAGCTCACCGACGAACAGTGGGCCCACACGATGATGATGTTCGACAAGCTCGACGAACTCGTCGCTCCCTACGACCTCACCCAGGTGCTTCATACCCACGTCGACACCATCGTCGAAACCAAGGACGAGGTCGACCGCGTACTGCAGGGATGCAATGTCAAGTTCGTGCTCGACACGGCACACCTCGCTATTGGTGGCTACGATCCGGCACAGTTCGTCGACGTGGCCGGAGTTGACCGAGTGGGGCTTGTGCACATCAAAGATGCAAGCAATGCGGTTGCCGACCGACTCAACGCGGGCGAAATCACGCTCATGGAAGCAGTGCAGGGCGGAATCTTTCCAACCGTCGGTGCCGGCGATCTTCCTATCGAAGAAGTTATTACCAAACTCGAAACGGGCGGCTACCAAGGCTGGTACGTGCTCGAACAAGATGTCGCTATCACCGGTGAGTTGCCGGCCGATGGCGAAGGCCCGATCGCCGATATGCGGTTGAGCATGCAATACCTGCGGGAAGTTGACGAGCGCCTCGCCTCCTAGGTGGTGCGTTCCTTGATTTTCAGTAGTTGAACTATCCAACAATGGAGGGGAATTCCACATGAAGAAGTTTTCCTGGCTAGCAATTCTGCTTGCCTTCACACTGATTGCTGCCGCTTGCGGTAGCGACGCTGCCGACGACGCAGCCGGATCATCGGGTGACGATTCATCCGAAGACACCGGATCGTCAGATGATGGCGCCGAAGAAGAGGCAATGGAGGATGAAGACGATGCTCCTGTCGAAGAAGAAGACGCAATGGAGGACGAAGACGACGCTCCAGCTGAGGAAGAGGACGAAGTTGACCTCTCCCAGGGTGGCGACCTCACCTTCCACATGATCACCCACTCCGACGATGGTCCGTTCTGGTCCGTCGTGAAGCGTGGTATGGATGCTGCATGTGCAGACGTTGGCGTGAACTGCGTCTGGATGCCGGGTAACAACGACCCGGGCCAGATGGTTTCCGACATCGATACTGCAATCGGTGAAGGCTCGAACGGTATTGCCGCTTCGCTGCCGTCGCCAGATCAGCTCATCGGCCCACTGCAGACCGCAGTTGGCGAAGGTATCCCCGTTTACACCCTGAACTCGGGTCTCAACGACTACCAGACCATCGGCGCAACCACGCACATTGGTCAGTCCGAGGACGTTGCTGGCGAAGGTGCCGGTAACCGTTTCAACGACCTTGGTGCAACCACCGTGCTCTGTGCACGTCAGGAACAGTCCAACGTTGGTCTCGAAGAGCGCTGTGGCGGTCTTGCTGCGACCTTCAGCGGCACCGTAATTGACGAGTTCGTAGGTCTCGATGCAGACCAGACCGAACAGATCAACGGTATCAAGGCTGTCCTTGAGGCGAACCCCGACATCGACGCTCTTCTCGGCGTTGGACCGGTTATCGCCATGTCGGGTCTTGCCGCAGCGCAGGACCTTGGTCGTGACCTCATCATCGGTGGCTTCGACCTTACGCCCGAGCTCCTCGATGCCATCGAGGCCGGCGACATTGCATTCACCGTCGATCAGCAGCAGTACCTCCAGGGCTACCTGCCGATCATCCTTATGTACCTCGAGGCCACCAACTCCAACCAGGCCGGTGGCGGCCAGCCGGTTCTGACCGGTCCTGGTTTCGTAACGGTTGATAACGCCACGGATGTCAAGGCGCTTTCGGCTGAGGGAACTCGATAGTTACCTGAGTTTCCTGGTACGGAGTAATTGTTGCCTTCGGGCGACACCTGTTTCTCCACGGGAACAGTAGGAACGCACCTGGTGGAGCGGGCTTCGGCTCGCTCCACCAGGGTCGTCCAGATCAGGTTCGGTCGGCGGCACCGAACAGGATCTGGAGGGCCCACGACGACAAGTTGTGAGCATGAGACTTTTTGGTTCATCGCAGTGCAGGGGGGAACATGTCGTCACCGACGACTGAACAGGGAGACAGCATCGAACCGATCGCCGCTGGCGACGATCGGGTTTCGGGCGGAGTAGCGGCCGGCGACGAACGTCTCGCGTATCGAGGCGTGTTTCAGCGACTGCTGGTGCAGCCCGAGATCGGTGCCTTTATCGCCGCTATCGCAATCTGGGTCTTCTTCTGGTCGGTGTCAGTGCCGTTCGGCAAAGCCAGTGGCGCATCGTCGATCCTCGACGTCGCCGCATCGCCGCTCGGCATCATGGCTGTCGCCGTCGCGATGTTGATGATCGGCGGCGAGTTCGACCTTTCGTCGGGTGCCGCCACCGGTGCTCTCGGCATCGTTTTGGTGTTGTTGGTTCGCGACGTTACCGGCGAACTCGCAGGCGCCGGATTCAATCTGTACGTCGCACTATTTCTGTCGTTGCTGGCGGCGCTGGCCATCGGATGGTTCAACGGTGCAATGGTCAACCGAACGTCGTTACCGAGCTTCATCGTGACGCTCGGTACGTTCTTTATTCTTCGGGGCGCCAAGCTTGGCTTCTCGAAGCTCATCGTCGAACAGATTCAGGTCGGCAAACTCGACGATCTCGAGATCTTCGCCGAGGAGAACGGCGGCGACCGAGGCTATGGCTTCCTGTCGAAGGTCTTTGCGGGTGAGTGGAACCGCAACACCCATATCTGGGAAGGCCGCGACAACGTCTATATCATCGCCGCCATTGTCGGATTCGCATTGCTCGTGCTTGGAATCTATGAACTCAACCATCGGCGGGGCAAAGGCAACCCGATTGGCTACGGCCTCTTCCTCGGCGGTATCGGGCTGTTGATTTTCGGCGTGCTCACCCTCCATAACACCGACGACATCAGCGGCAATCGCCTGGGCGCGCTCTTGATGTTTGCGGGCATGCTGGTCGGCTTGGTCGGCTGGAGCTTGGCTCGATTCGACCGCAACGAATCCACCGGCTTCGCTCTGCCGGCCAACGCTTTGCAAATGCTGGTGGCCGGCGTGGTTTCGCTGGGCCTCGCGGTGTTCTGGGCGCTGCGCCTCGACCCGGACAACAGCGAAAACATCTCGTGGCTGGCGTTGGTTACCGAGCAGGGCGCACGAGCGATTCTGTTCATGGTATTCGTCTGTGCCGGCGCCATCTTTCTTCTGATGGCGGTCAATCGAGCCCGCCACTCCTCCGATACTGGCGGATCGTTGTTGCTAGCCCTCACCGGTGCAGCAACCGTGGCCATGGCGTTCTTCATTCGCTCAGAGTCGGGCACCCACAAGTTCCGCACCGGTGCTTTCAGCGCATTGCTCATCATTGGCGGCCTCATCATCGTGTGGTCGGTGACTTCGATGTTGTTTGCCAAGCGCAACCAAGTCGTGCCCGGCGCCGATCGCTTCGGCCTCACAATGATCGTTGCCGGCTTGCTTTCGTTAATCGCTTCCATCGGAGCCCGTCTGCTCTGGGTCACCCAAGCCGAACTCGATGCCGAGATTCCCCGCACCATCTTCAGCGTGCGCATTCTTTGGTTCATCGCCTTCACGGCGGTAATCACCTGGGTGCTCCGTCGCACCAAGTTCGGTAGCTGGACCTTTGCTGTCGGCGGGAACAAAGAGGCATCTCGCCAAGTCGGCGTGCCCGCGGGGCGAACCAAGATTCAGCTGTTCATGCTGGTGTCGTTTGCCGCATGGCTGGTGGGTATTCTGCTGGCCTTCCGCCTCAACACCATTCAGGCAAGCACCGGCGACGGTGAAGAGTTCGAGTACATCATTGCTGCGGTCGTGGGCGGAACCGCCCTCACCGGCGGCTACGGCTCAACGTTTGGCGCCGCAATTGGCGCCTTCATTATGGCCATGGCGGTGCAGGGCATTCCCTCGGCCCGCTGGAACTCGGACTGGCGGTTCCTGTTTGTCGGCACGATTCTGCTACTTGCGGTGATTGCCAACAACTACATCCGAGCCAAAGCGGAGGCATCACGATGAGTACTACTGAGAACTCAGCAACCCCACTTCTTGAACTTGAAGACATCGGCAAGTTCTACGGCAACATCATCGCCTTGCAGGGTGTCACCACCGAGGTGTTGGCCGGCAAGGTCACCTGTGTGCTCGGCGACAACGGCGCCGGTAAATCGACCTTCATCAAGATCCTCGCAGGGGTGCACCAACACGACGCCGGCGAGTTCCGTCTCGAGGGCAACGCGGTCAACTTCACCTCGCCCCGCGACGCGCTCGATAGCGGTATCGCCGCCGTGTACCAGGACCTCGCAATGGTGCCGCTCATGTCGGTATGGCGAAACTTCTTCCTCGGAGCCGAACCCACCAAGGGTGTTTGGCCGTTCCGCTGGATCGACAAGAAGAAAGCCAAGTCCATCGCCAAAGAAGAGATGGCCAAGATGGGCATCGACATCCGCGACACCGAGCAGCCGGTAGGCACGCTTTCGGGCGGCGAGCGCCAGTCGGTGGCCATCGCCCGCGCCGTCTACTTCGGCGCCAAGGTGCTGATTCTCGACGAGCCCACCTCGGCGCTCGGCGTGAAGCAATCAGGAGTGGTTCTGCGTTACATCGTCGAAGCAGCCAAGCGCGGCTTGGGCGTAATCTTCATCACCCACAACCCTCGCCATGCCTACCCCGTCGGTGACCGGTTCCTTATCCTCAACCGCGGCCAATCGATGGGTAACTTCGCCAAGGACGAGATCACCATCGACGAACTCACCCAGCTCATGGCTGGTGGCGCCGAACTCGAAGAGCTCGAAGGTGAGCTCAAGGCCGCGATCTCGGGCCCCTAGATCCCATGACCGACCTGCAACTTCTCACCGTCGGACGCGTCAGCGTCGATCTTTTCGCAGAACAGCGCAACGTTTCGCTCACCGAGGTGACGTCGTTTCAGAAATCCATCGGTGGCACCTCCACCAATGTTGCGGTGGCTGCGGCGCGCCTAGGCGTAAAGGCCGCAACGTTCACCAAGGTCGGCGACGACGAGTTTGGCCGCTATGTCAAGCATGCGCTCGAACACACCTTCGGGGTCGACAGCCGCTACGTGGGCACCGACCCCGATCTAAAAACTCCGTTGGCGTTTGCCGAACTCAATCCGCCTGAAGATCCCAACATCATCTTCTACCGCGACCCTCGTGCGCCCGACCTCAACCTGCTTCCTAGCGAGGTCGACCACGATGTGGTTCGCGACGTGCCGATCTTCTGGATTCCGGCGTCCAGGTTCGCCGACCAGCAGGCGGGCGAAACCATCGCCGCCTTGCTTGAGATTCGCGACCGTCGCTCTCATACGGTGCTCGATCTCGACTGGCGTCCCATGTTCTGGGACTCGCCGGCCCAGGCCAGCGAAGCGATCCGGCCCATGCTCGACAAGGTTTCGATTGCCATCGGCAACCGCGCCGAGTGCGAGATTGCCGTCGGTACCGGCGACCCCAACGAAGCCGCTGACCGCCTGCTCGAAGCCGGCCTCGACATGGCCGTCATGAAACTCGGCGGCGACGGAGTGATGATCGCCACTGTCGACGGCACCCGAGTTTCGGTGCCGCCGTATCTGGTCGACGTGGTTTGTGGCCTCGGCTCTGGCGATGCGTTTGGTGGATCCTTCTGCCACGGCCTTCTCGAGGGATTCGACCCCGAGACCATCATCAAGTGGGGCAACGCCGCTGGTGCAATCGTGGCCGGTCGTCTCATGTGCGCCGACGACATGCCTACCGTCGCCGATATCGAGAATCTGCTCGCCGAACGAGATACGCACTGACCAACCGCTCGCCGCCACTGACGGCAGAATGCGTTGGCCTGAAAATCAGGAAAGAACAGGAAGAAAGAACTATGGAACGCAAGCCCTTGCGGATTGCTGTGGTCGGATTGGGATGGATGGGTCAAGCCCACTCGCGCAGTTATGCGCGAATCCCGCAGTTGTTCGAAGACCGCACCTACGACCCGGTGCTTGCGATCTGTGCCGACAATATGGAAGACCGTCGCGACATGGCGGTTAACAGCTTCGGGTTTGAAGAGGTCGTCGCCGACTGGCGCGACATCATGGATCGCGACGACATCGACGTCGTCACCTGCACTGCCCCCAACATGCTGCACGAAGAGATCTGCGTGGCGGCCGCCGAAACCGGCAAGCACATATTCTGTGAGAAGCCGGTGGGCGGAAAGCCTGAGCAGACCGTCCGGGCCGAAAAAGCCTGTCGAGATGCTGGCGTGGTAACCGGCGTTGGCTACAACTACCGGTTTGCGCCCTTGGTGCAGTACCTCAAGGGTCTCATCGAGGACGGCACCTTGGGCAACATCACCAACTACCGCGGTCGGTTTTTCTCGATGTACGGAAGTGACCCGTTGGGCCTGCTCTCGTGGCGGTTCGATATCGACCAATCCGGCCATGGTGTGAGCACCGATATTCTCAGCCACTCGATGGACCTCGCCCACATGTTGGTCGGCCCCATCACCAAAGTGATGGGTCACCAGAAGACCTTCATCACCGAGCGGCCCATCCCGCAGCCCGGTGGTACGCACTATGACCGCGGCAACCCCGACGACCCCAAGGGCCCCGTCACCAACGAGGACTACTTCGGTGCGATGTGTGAGTTCGAGAACGGCGCCATCGGCACCTTCGAAACCAGCCGGTCCATCATCGGCCCCGAGTCGCAGAATGCATTCGACGTCTACGGCACCAAGGGAGCAGCCAACTGGAACCTTGAGACCATGAACGAGATGGGCCTGTTTCTGGTCGACGACAAGGCACGCGGCTACACCACCGTTCGCGGCGGCGACCGCTACCCGTACCACGGCAACTTTGTACCCGGCGACGCCAACAGCATCGCCTTCGAAGACCTGGTGACCATCGAGGACTACGAGTACCTGCAGGCGGTTTCTGCTGGCACCAAGCACTCGGCCAGCTTCGCCGAAGCCGTCGACTACGTGAGTGTTCAGGCGGCCCTCCTCAAGTCCACCGAAACCGGCACCTGGCAAGATGTTGTGAGCCTCCGGCTCGACTGACAACCCATTGCACCTAGGGAGTTCAGCTATGGCAGACACCATTCGACTAACAACAAGCCAAGCGATCGTGAAGTACCTGATCGCACAGAAATCGGTACAGATCGATGGCACCGTTGCGCCTCTTTTTGGTGGCGTATTCGGCATCTTTGGACACGGCAACGTGACCTCGCTCGGCCATGCGCTCGAGCGGGCAAAAGGCGAATTGCCGACCTTCCGCGGCCAGGCCGAACAAGGTATGGCACTGGCCGGTGTTGCCTACGCCAAGGCCAAGCGTCGTCGCCAGATCATGGTGGCCACCTCATCGGTCGGGCCCGGTGCAACCAACATGGTTACCGCCGCGGGCGTGGCGCACAGCAACCGTCTTCCGCTGCTACTCATCGCCGGCGACACCTTCACCAGTCGGCTGCCCGACCCGGTACTGCAGCAGGTCGAGCACTTCGGCGACCCGACCCAAACGGTGAACGACTCGTTCCGGGCCGTTACTCGCTACTGGGATCGCATCACCAAGCCCGAACAGCTCACCAGCTCGCTACCCCATGCCATTCAAACCATGCTCGACCCGGCCGACTGCGGTCCGGCGTTCATCGGCCTGCCTCAAGATGTGGGCGCCGAAGCGTGGGACTTCCCCGTGTCGTTCTTCGACGAGCGGGTACACGACATTGCCCGCCCTCGCCCCGACCGGGCGCAACTTGGGGTAGCGATCAAGGCGTTGTCGGCGGCCAAGAAGCCGATGATCATCGCCGGCGGCGGCGTGCACTACTCGCTCGCCGAAGCCGAGCTTGCGGCCTTTGCCTCCAAGCACAACATCCCCGTCGTCGAAACGGTTGCCGGTAAGGCATGCCTCGAGTGGGATCACCCCAACTACGGCGGTCCGGTCGGCGTTACCGGAGGCACCTCGGCCAACGCGCTGGCGGGTGAAGCCGACGTCGTGCTGGCGGTGGGCACCCGGTTGCTCGACTTTACAACCGGGTCGTGGACCATCTTCAAGAATCCCGACGTGAAGATCATCGGCCTCAACGCCGCCCGGTTCGACGCCACCAAACATCACTCCATGGCCTTGGTGGCCGACGCACGCGAAGGTCTGGCTGAACTCAGTGCGGGCCTTGGCGACTACGCGGCCGACGATGACTGGTCGACCACTATGGCCAACGAAGTCGCCCAGCACAACGCCTATATCGACAAGATCGCCAGCAAGGAATCCACTAGCGAAAGCGGCCTGCCCACGTACGCCCAGGTGGTTGGCGCTATCGACCGGTTGGCCGATGAAAATACCTTTGCGCTGGCTGCGGCCGGCGGCTTTCCTGGCGAGGTCAACAACGGTTGGCGGGCCAAAACCCTCAACAGCTTCGACTGTGAATACGGGTTCTCGTGCATGGGATACGAGACCAGCGGCGGCTGGGGTGCGTCGATGGCCCTACCCCACAAAGACGTCGTGGTCTTTTGTGGCGACGGCTCGTACATGATGCTCAACAGCGACATCTACAGTTCGGTGCTGCACGGCCACAAGATGATTGTGATCGTGTGCGACAACGGCGGCTTTGCCGTTATCAACCGCCTCCAAACCAACATGGGCGGCGAGCCGTTTAACAACCTCATCAAAGACAACCCGACCGTCACCAACCCGGTAGCGGTCGACTACGCGGCGCACGCTCGTGCGGTTGGCGCCAACGGCGAAACGGTCGAGTCCATCGACGAGCTCGAGGCCGCGTTCTTACGGGCCAAAGAGGCTAACGTCACCACCATCATCCACCTCGTCACCGATGCTTACAGCTGGACCGAAGGCGGATCGTTCTGGGAGGTAGGCGTACCCGAGGTGAGCGATCTTGCCGGTGTAGCCGAAGCCAAAGCCGAGATGGTGGCCGGCAAGGCCGACCAGCGTATTGGATGAGTAAGCACCGGATGAACCAGCAGATGAAGCGGGTCGCCGTTATCGGCGCGGGGGGCATGGGGCGATTCCATGCTGCTGCGCTGCAGGAGATCCCCGGTCTGGAGTTGGTGGCAATCGCCGACCCGTTCGCCGATGCCGCTGCGCTTGCGGCCGAGTTTGGCGTGGAGGTCTCCGACGACCCCGATGCCGTTGCAGCAGCCGGGTACGACGGGGTCGTTATCGCTTCGCCCGACGACACCCACGCAGCTCTGGCCATAGAGGTCATCGGGGCGGGCAGTCGATTGCTGTTGGAGAAGCCGGTGTCACACGACCTTCCGGGTGCACGCGCCGTGCTGGCCGCCGAAGAAGCGGTTGGCCACCGGGTCACGCAGGTCGGCTTCATGCGGCAGTTCGACCATGCTCATCTGGCGCTGGCCGAACAGCTCGCCAAGCTCGATGCGTTGCACTATCTGCGTTGCACCCATCGCAACACCAATACCGATCCACGCACTCCCGAGACCGTCATCGTGCAGTCGCTGATTCACGACATCAACACGGTGCGGTGGCTGGCTGGCGAGATCACCGAAGTCGACGCCCGCACCATCCCCAAGCCGGGCGGTCTCGATCATGTGCTGCTCGTGTTGCGCTTGGCGTCAGGCGCCACGGCCACGGTCGAGTTCAGCGAGGACACCTACGGCTATGAGGTGGAGGTTGAGGCCACCGCGCAAGGGGGCATGGTCGCCACGTCGGCACCGCAACGACCACGTCTGAGGGTCGACGGTGACTACCGCACGCCGATTGGAGACGACTGGTTCGGCTGGTTCGCCGAGGCGTATCGAACGCAGGACCGAGCGTGGGTTGCCTCCCTTGACGACGTCGAAGCCTCTGGACCTTCGGTGTGGGACGGATTGGCCGCCCAGTTCGTGGCCGAGGCTGCTCTCGAGTCGATCGCCAACGGTGCACCGGTAGCGGTCGAAGCGGCCGACCGGCCCAAGATGTACGAAGGAAAACCATGAGAGTTTGGCTTACTGGTGGTGGCGGCTTTGTCGGCTCCAACGTGGTGCGCGCCGCACTCGACGCCGGCCATGAGGTCGTCACAACCGCCGCAACGTTTACTCCGCCCGAGGGCGCCGGCTATCAGGTCGATCACCTCGATATGACCGACGAGTCGGCCGTGCGGGCCAGTATCGATGCCTTCAACCCCGACTTGGTTATCAACTGCGCCATCATGAACGACTGGGCCCAACTGTACGCCGACCGCGAGGCGGCGTGGGAAGCCTATGTTGGCGCTACCCGACACACATCGGCCGGCGCGGCGGACGCTGACGCAACCTACGTGGTCGTCTCCACCGATTGGGTATTCGACGGCACCCAAGGCGGCGCCCACGAAGACACCCCGCCCAACCCCATCAACCTGTATGGCGCCCTGAAGATGGCCAGCGAGGTTGTGGCCATCGAGCGTGGTGGAGCGGTTGCCCGGGTAAGCGGCGTGAACGGGTTGCACTTGGCTCGGCCCGCGACCATCCGAGCCCAGGACCGTGGCTTTGGCTACTTCGTGGCCAGCATCGTCGATGCGCTCGAGGCGGGCAACCCGTTCACCGTGTGGGAAGCGCCCGAGATCAACATGCGTTCAACCCCGTCGCTGGCGCTTGAGTGTGGCGAAATCATGATGATGATCGGGGAGCAGAAGGCAACGGGCATCTTTCACTGCTCGGGTGCCGACTCTGTCACCCGGCGAGAGCTGGCCGAACTCACCTGCGAGGTGTTCGACCTCGATACCGGGCTACTTCAGTACGGCCCGCCGGACCCCGACTCGTTGATGGCAGCGCCGATCCCGCACGACTCATCGCTCACCACACCACGCACCGAGAAGGTGCTGGGCCATGCCCCAACGCCGGTACGTACCCTGCTCGAGCGATTTCGTACCCAACGTGAAGAAGGGTTTGCCTGATGCCAGATAACCCAACCATCGCCGTATTGGGTACCGGTCGTATCGGCAAGATGCACGCGGAGCTGGTGGCCCGCCAGGTGCCAGGCCTCGATGTGTCGGCAGTGTTCGATGTGTACACCGAGGGGGCTGAGGCGGTTGGCGCCGACCTCGGCGTTCCCGTTGCCGCCAACGCCGAAGAGATCATGGCCAGCGACTGCGATGCCGTGGCCATCTGCACCAGCACCGATACCCATGTCGACCTGGTGGTCGCCGCTGCCGAAGCGGGCAAGGCGATCTTTCTGGAGAAGCCGGTGTCGCTCGACCTGGCCGAAGTCGACCGAGCTCTGGCGGCGGTCGATGCGGCTGGTGTACCGATGCAGGTGGGGTTCAACCGCCGATTCGACGCCGCACACGCATCCGTGAAGCAGGCGGTGGCCAACGGTGAGTGCGGCGATCTGCATATGCTGCGGATCACTAGCCGCGATCCAGCGCCGCCACCCATCGAGTACATCAACGTGTCGGGCGGGATGTTTCGCGACATGACCATCCACGACTTCGACATGGCACGGTTCGTCACCGGCAGCGAAGTGACTGAAGTGTTCGCCAAGGCAGCCGTGCGGGTCGACCCCGCAATCGGCGAGGCCGGCGATGTCGACACGGCGGTCATCATGATGACCCACGAGAACGGCTGTATAACCACGATCGACAACACCCGC
The DNA here is from genome assembly GCA_938023735.1 of uncultured Acidimicrobiales bacterium. Classification (GTDB taxonomy): domain Bacteria; phylum Actinomycetota; class Acidimicrobiia; order Acidimicrobiales; family SHLQ01; genus CALLQB01. Next base: position 5,144 of record CALJDK010000049.1, on the reverse strand, counting down.
CAGGCGGTCTATGGCTACGACCAACGGGTCGAGGCTTTCGGCTCGAAAGGCATGGCGGTTTCCGAGAATCCTCGCAGTCACACCACCGAAATCCACACTGCCGCCGGGACCAACCAGGCGACCATTCCGTACTTTTTCCTCGAGCGCTACATCCCCAGCTACCTGGCCGAATGGTCGGGCTTTGTCGAGGGATTGTCCACCGGTGTTATGCCGGTAACCGGCATCGATGGCCGTGCACCGTTGGTGTTGGGGCTGGCCGCCATGAAGTCGGTCGAAGAGAACCGGCCCGTTGCAGTAAACGAGATTGCATGAACGGCCAAGCGCTCGACCCCGCCAACCCCAATGCCTATTCGTCGATGGCGGGTAAGACCTATGCGGTCACCGGCGGATCGCAGGGTCTTGGGTATGCAGTCGCCGAACTGATGAAGGCTCGCGGCGCGGCGCAGATTCTTCTTGTCGGCCGCGACCAGGCCAAGGGCGAGGCCGCCGCCGCTTCGCTCACCGACGATGCGTGCCACACCGTGTTCTTGTCGGCCGACCTCTACGGCACCGACGGTGTCGAACAGGTCATCGCCACCATCGATACCGAGTTCGGAACCCTCCATGGTCTCGTCAACTGCGCCGCTGCCACCTGGCGCGGCACGGTGCTCAACACCACTGGCCAGATGTGGGACGACATGCTGGCGCTCAACATCAAAGCGCCCGGCATGCTCATCAGCGGTGCCGCCAAGATCATGAAACGTGAGGGCAACGAAGGATCTATCGCACTAGTGGGCAGCATCGCCCACCACGGGGCCATCCACGAGCTGTTCCCCTACGTGGCCAGCAAACATGCGCTCGAAGGCATGGTTCGCCACGCCGCCTACTCGCTGCGGGTCCACCGGATCCGCGTAAACCTAATCAACCCCGGCTGGATGGACACCCCTGCCGAGGACGATGTGCAAAAGAAGTTCCACGACGCCCCCGACAACTGGTTAGAAGTAGCCGAAGCGGCCCAACCATTCGGTCGGATCCTCAAACCCCAAGAGGTTGCTCGCGGCATCTGCTTCATGTTGTCGGGCGAGTCGGGCATGATGACCGGCGCTTCAATCGACTTCGACCAGAACATTCCCGGCCAGGGCCCTTTCGCCCCACCCGACCCCGTACCCGAAACATTCCCATGGGAGAACCAATGACCAGCAGCCTTGTAAAGACAACCGACGGCCCCGGACGGCGGGTCGATATCACCCCAGAGTCGGCCAACTGGAAATACCTGAGCTTCGCAATCGAGTCGCTCACTGCCGGCGCCACGTTTGGCGATCACCGCGACGGCCAGGAAACGGCCATTGTTCCGCTGTCGGGTTCGGGCACCGTGAAGGCTGGCGACAACACCTGGGAGCTCAGCCGCACCAGCGTGTTCACCCAGATGCCCCAGGTCGCCTACGTGCCGCCGGGCATGGCTATCGAGGTCACCGCCTCCGACGACTTCGAGTTCGCCATCGGGTCGGCCCAGGCCGAAGGTATGTACCCGGCGCGACTGTTTCTCCCCGAAGAGATGAAGAGTGAGGTGCGCGGTGGCGGCGCCGCGCATCGTCAGGTCAACCACATCATGGCCATGCCGTTACCCGCCGAACGGCTCATCCTCTACGAGGTATACGTGCCTCGCGGCACTTGGTCGGGTTGGGCACCACACCGTCACGATGGCGTCGACGGCTCGCCGTACCTAGAGGAAACCTACTTCTTCCGGCTCGATCGCGAGGGCTTTGCCATGCATCGTAACTGGGCGCCCGAAGCCAACTTCGACGAGCAGATCGTGCTGCATGATGGCGACGTTGCTTTGGTGCCCAAGGGTTATCACTCGTCGGTCGCCTGCCCCAGCTCAAACATGTTCTTCCTCAACTACCTGGCCGGCGACCTAGTTGGCGACGACCGCATCAAGCCGCCGTGCTTCCACGAGGACCACACCTGGATTCAGGACAACTGGGACGCCGGTGCCTGGACCCATCCAGTCACCACGCCATGACCCTCACTCCCGGAAAACAGCGGGGCCTCGACACCCTGGCCACCGACAGCGGCGTGTTCGCCGTGCTGGCCATCGATCACCGTGAGTCGCTGAAAGCGGTGCTCGGCGATCACCTCTCCGATGCCGAGATTACCGACTTCAAGCTCGACCTCATCCGAGGTGCTGCCTCTGCGGGCAGCGGCGTGATGCTCGAAGCTGTGTACTCGCTGCCCCACACCATCGACGCCGGGGCACTGCCCGGATCATGTGGCTTCATGGCCGCCCTCGAATCGCAGGGGTACGTGGGCGATCCGTGGGCCGGCCCCACCACCTGGATGGATGGGTTCACCGCCGCCGATGCCAAGGCCTGGGGCGCCAGCGTGGCCAAGGTTCTGCTGCCCTACTCACCAGATCGACCCGATCATGCCAAGCAACAGGAGGCCGTGGTGGCCGAAGTTGTCGAGACGTGCCGCCAGCTCGATCTGGCGTTGCTGGTCGAGCCGGTGGCGTTCGGTATGGCCAATGAAGATCGCACCCGCATCGTGGTCGAGACCACCAAACGCCTGGCTGGCTCGGGTATCGACATCCTCAAGTGCGAGTTTCCCGGGAATCCTGACGACCCCGGCGGTTGGGCCGATGCCTGCGCAGCAGTCGACGCCGAAACCAACGTTCCGTGGGTGCTGCTTTCTTCGGGTGTCACCTTCGACATGTACAGAGCCCAACTCGAAGTGGCCTTCGCCAACGGCTGCTCGGGCTTCACCGGCGGCCGAGCCATTTGGGCCGAACTCGCAAGAGCGCCAGCCGCCGACCGTCAACAAATAATCGCCGATGTTGTGCGCCCGCGGATGGAAGACCTGTCGGCTCTCGCCGAAGCAACCGCCAAGCCCTGGCGCTCGGTGAGCTGACTAACTCGCCAGAAACTCGTTGAGCTTGCCGTCGGCGCCGAAGTAGGTCTCGCACCACTCAGCGACGAGGTGATCGGTGGCGTGGTCGCTGGGATGGAAGTCATCGCGGTTGTAGTCGCGAAGTTGACGCCACATGTGTTTGGAGAGGAAGGGCGAGTTGCGAAGAACTTCCCGGGTTCGTTTCTTTGCCGCGGGTGTGCGGGCTGCTTTGTCTCGAGCAGTCGCGATGGCGATCTCCAGGCTCATGCCGCCGATGAAGGTGAAACAGATGAAGTTCATCATGCGTTTTCGGGTGCGCTCAGACCCGCCCATTGCCCGGTAAACATCGAAGGCAACAGCCTTGTGCTCGCACTCTTCGAGCGCATGCCACGCCCAGAAGTCGGCCAGAGGGCCCAATGATTCTCGAGCTTCTTCGTTGCCAAGAACCATTGTGCCAAAGGTTGCGGTGAAGTGCTCTAGTGCCGCAGTGCAGGCCAGGTTCGCGTGCGGAGACATAACGCGTTCACGGAATCGGAGGGCCTTGTCGACGTTCCGCTCGATTCTTTTTGTCGGGTAGCCAAGGTCTTGGAGGGCATCATTGAGCTCGCGATGCTCGCGTCCGTGTACGGCTTCCTGACCAATGAACCCCGAGACGTCGAGTTTGAGCTGCGGGTCGGTGATCTCGTCCCGAAAGTGGCGTACGGTGCGGACGAAGTACTCCTCGCCGTCCGGAATCACCGCGGAGAAGGCTGCGAGGATATGGCTCATCAGTACTTCGTCGGGTCCCACATAGGTGTGTGGAAGGTTGCGCAGCGTGTGAGCAAGAGAGATACGACGTGTGGGTATTCGTCGTTCGGCGACGTCGGTTTTTGATGCGGTCATACGATGATCCTATAAAATTAAGAGAATATGTCAAACGCTCAAAAAGGGAGTCGTGGTCCTCTGAATCGTCACTGCTATCGTCCACTCGGTGGATGACGGTGCAAAGCACGGCACGAAGGGCGCGCAGACCCGCAGGGCATTGCTCGAAGCAGCCATTGTGCGATTCGGTCGCGACGGCTTCCGTTCGTCATCGGTAGCCGATATAACCCGAGACGCCGGAATGAGCGGTTCGGTCGCATACGCCTATTTCGATAACAAAGAAGCGCTCTTTCTGGCCGCCCTCGACGAAGACGCCGCCGGAATCATCGAGGAGGCCGTGCTTCTCACGCCTCTCGAAGACCGCGACCCTGCTTGGCGCAGCGATCTCTTTGCCAACCTAGTTGTCGCCGTCGATCGGCATCCTTTGGCCCAACGGGTCCTTGCCGGACTCGAGCCGCAGGTCGCCAGCCGGATCGTCGATCTTCCTGCCCTGGCCGAGTTGCGGACTCTTGTTGGCGCTCGGCTACGAAGCGAGCAGGACAACGGACTTGTTCGGCACGATATCGACCCGATCCAGATCGGCAATGGCATGGTCGACATCATGGTGTCGGTCTTATTCTCGGTTGTGCAACTGGGGGCGGCACAGTTTGAGGAGCGGGGCCCCGACCTGATGGCAGTTCTTGGGGCTGCCGTACAGCCCGTCAGAGAGTAAGCGCCTTTTCGTAGCGATGGCACGGCACATCGGTTGTGCCGTCACGGGTTTCGGCTTGGTAGGCGAAGAGCCCGGCGTCGCTCCAGCCTGATCGCTCGTAGAACTTGCGGGCCCGGGCGTTCCCGGCCACCACGGCCAGCCAGGCGGTGTCGTGTCCGGCGGCCGCTATCTGCCGTTCGGCCTCGGCGAGCAGCATCGAGGCCAGCCCGCTGCCTCGGTGTTTGGCATCGAGATACACCTGGTCGGCTTCGTCGCCCAAGATCATGATGAACCCAGCTACGTGGCCGTCGACCTCAAGCACGGTCGTGTCGGCCACCCGCAGAGGTGCACGCTCGATGAACGATGCTTCGTCTCGTTCGGGAAGTAGCGCGTCGGGCACCGAACCTAGGTGGCCATCGCGCCAACCGGCGTGCCAGATGCGGGCAACCTCGGGAGCATCGACGGAGGTCGCTGGGCGCAGTATGGGCTCGGTCATGGGCGCAGGCTACTTCAGGCCCACCTTCCACGATGGGGGTACATAACCGACCCATGCTTCGACTTCCTCTACCACCGGCAGATACCGCCGGCGGAGGGCTTCACGCCACTCGTCGGGCAGGTCGGCCGCTGGCGAGGCATTAATGCGGCGACGCTTCGGAGCGGGCGACAACTTTGCCGAATCGATGCCGATGAAGTGGCAAACCTTCGACAGCTCCTCGTCGCTCGCCTC
>CALJDK010000048.1 GCA_938023735.1 uncultured Acidimicrobiales bacterium | reverse complement strand
GTTGGGGGGCTGGTTGGGGTTTGGTCGTAGTGGACCCAGCCGTTGCAGTGGAGCCATGGTGATTGTTTGAAGCCGGTGTTGCAGTTGGTGCCCGACCAGGTGCCTTTGCTTTGGGTGGTGGGGGCTTCGGTTTCGTAGCGTTGGCCGTTGATGGCGATGGCGTCGATGTAGGCGTCGCGTGCGGTGCCGTCATCGTTGGTGAACAGCACTCGAACGTCGCTTGGGGCGACCTGTATTGGGCTCTGCCACGAGAATGTCTGAAGGCTCGTACCTAGCGCTTGGGTCATCACGACCTGGCCGGCAACTTCGAGTTCAATAACTTCGCCGCCGGCCTTGCCACGAGCGATCACATCAATAACCGGGTTGGAACCGGTCGGCGGAACGGTTGGTGGCGGGCTGCTCCCCAGACCAAGGAGGTCTAGAACCAGCTGCTCACCTGCGGCTCCGAAGCTCGGTTGCACGCTCGCCCAGCCAAGGTTTTCGCTACCGTTGCCGCTTCGGCCCCATGCCCAACGTTCGTTGTGGCCGTAGAGCATTCCCGACACGCCGGCCGCGAGCGCGGCCTCGGCATCCTCGAGAACGTCCGATGGAAGCACCGGGTCGTCTTCGCCATGGGCGGGGCATTCGTCCCAGGCGGGCTCGATCGTTTCGTAGCGCATCTCTGCCGCGATCACCGGCTTTCCGAACGTCGCGAGCATCTGCAGGAACCATTCGGTAGTGGTGGCCTCAACGCAGTGACTGGTCTGGGGCGAAAGAAAGTCGACCCAGTCTTCGTCGGCGAAGAGCACGTGGCTTTCGCGGTATCCGGCCGTGTGGTAGCTCATGTCTTGGGTGGCGCCACCAGCCTCGAGACCGTTTGCCATCTCCTCCCAGATCGTGCCGCTCTCGAATGGGCGGCAGAAGTTATCGCCACCGAGAATCCAGTACTGCACGGCTGGGTGCGAACTGAAGGCATTTCCAACTTCTTGGCCCCAATCGAAGGCGTTCGATTCTTGGAGAGGGCCTTGGTTTACGCCGGCGCAGTTGTCGGTGCTGGTGCGATCGTGAAGGTAGTGGACACCCCACATTGGCAAGACTCCGACCCGAAGGCCTCGGGCATCAGCCAGATCGAGGATGGTCTCGAAGTGGCTGCGATAGGTGGGGTCGAGGTCGAATTGGTTGTTCGTGAATGTGGCTTGATGCGTGCCGGTCTCGCGAACGATGCCATCGACGCCGATACCTGATGAGTGGTTCATGAGCGAGAGCCACACGCCGGTGTATCCGGAGTCCTCGAGATGGTCGAAGTACGTCACCACCTCACCGAGTTCGGCCCAGAACGGCATGTCCCAGGCAGTGTCGTACAGCTCCACATCGGGGGCGGCTTCGGCGTGGTCAGCCGTTGCGAGAAGTGACGTTGTGATGACTGCCAGCGAGGCCAGAAGGGCCAAGGCCCGGTGGGCGATGCCGTGGGTCTGTGTCGTCGAGTGCTGGTCCATTTGATGTTGCCGCCGTTCGTACTGAAATGATCGTTAGAACGGGATTCGACACATTCGCTGATCCAATAAACCAAAATTGGTAGATAGGTACAGATGAACCAACCGTGGGCCCTGTGGCCTACGGAAGTCCCGCTAGCTTGATCGACCACTGGAATCTCAACGGTCCGGTCAATGGCTGTCGGTGGACGTGGCTAGTCTCTTGGTCGCATGACCGGACGATTTATTGTTTTTGAGGGCGGCGACGCCACCGGTAAATCCACTCAGGCGCGCCTGTTGGCCGAACGGCTCGGTGGGCGCTTTACTTTCGAGCCCGGCGATTGCTCGATCGGTGCCAGCGTGCGCCAGATTCTTCTCGACCCCGACAACCATGGACTCGACTACCGGGCCGAAGCGTTGTTGTATGCCGCCGATCGGGCTCAGCATGTCGCCGAGGTCGTTCGCCCCACCCTGGAGTCGGGCGTCGACGTGGTGTGCGACCGCTACATCGGTTCGTCGGTGGTGTACCAGGGCGTCGGTCGAGGCTTGGGTCGCGAGCAGATCGCCGACCTTTCGGCGTTCGCCACCGACGACCTTCAACCCGATGTGGTGATTCTGCTCGATGCCGACCTGTCGGTGAGCGGCGAGAGGCTTGGCGCCAACCTCGATCGGCTCGAGGCGGCGGGAGACGAGTTTCATCAAGCGGTTCGGGCCGGGTTTCTCGCTCTTTCCAACGAACATCCCGAAACGTGGATCGTGCTCGATGGCACCGGCACCATCGAAGAAGTGAGCGCCCGCATCGATACTGCACTCGACGAGTTCTTCTCATGAGTATCGATTCGCCGACGTCACATTCCGGGCCGCTCGATGCGGTCATCGGACAACCGCAGGCGGTGTCGCAGCTCCGCAACGCTCTGGCGCATCCACTTCACGCCTATCTCTTTGTTGGTCCGCGTGGTTCTGGCAAACGACAAGCTGCGGCAGCGTTTGCGGGTGAGTTGCTGGCCGCCGCCGACCCTGATGGTGCCGAGCGCCATCAGCGCCTCGCTGCGGCCGAGGCCCATCCCGACCTGTTTGTTCTCGAACCCGAAGGTCGGGCGCTGCTTGTCGATGAGGCTGCGGTGCTCATCACCGAGGCGTCGCGGGCCCCGGTCGAGGGCCGTCGCAAGGTTCTGATGGTCGACCGGTTCCATACCGCCGAGACCCGGGTCGCTCCAAAGCTGCTCAAGACAATCGAAGAGCCGCCGTCATCGTCGATCTTCATCCTGCTGGCCGAAGAGGTTCCGCCCGAACAAATCACCATCTCGTCTCGGTGTGTGCAGATCGACTTTGGTCCGGTTTCTCCGACCGCTATTCGAGACCTGTTGGTGTCCGAAGGCGTCGATTCCGATCGAGCCGAGACCGTGGCTGTGGCTGCCGCCGGGTCGGTCGAACGGGCTCGCTTGCTGGTGCACGACGAGCGGTTCGTGGCCCGACGCGATGCCTGGTTGTCGGTGCCGTCACGACTCGATGGCACAGGCACGGTGGTCGCATCGCTCGTCGACGAGTTGTCCGACCTCATCGATGAGGCCCAAACACCACTCGCAGCAAAACACGAAGCCGAGCAGATCGAGCTTGCAGCCCGTGAGGAAGAATTCGGTACCCGCGGGTCTGGTCGCAAGACGCTCGAGGCTCGTCAGAAACGCGAGATTCGTGCGGTGCGCGACGACGAACTCAAGTTCGGTCTAGCCACCTTGGCCGGTCTGTATCGCGACCGATTGGCAACACACCCTCGCCCCAAGGCGCTTGTCGAAGGGCTCGATCGAATCGCCAAAGCCAACGAGGCCCTCGGCCGAAACCCCAACGAGACGCTGTTGCTGCAGGCATTGCTGGTGGGCCTGCCTGAGTTACCCGCTGGCTAGGCCACGCTCGCCTTAGCCCACCGGATTCTTGTTCAGCATGCCGCCGTCGATGACGGTGATTTGGGCCGTTGCGAGATCATTGTTGGTAATGAAGCCCATGATTGAAGCCGCGACGTCGTCGGGTGAACACACGGCCTGAAGCGGGACACTGGCCTCCAAAGCGCCGGCAACAAGGTCGTGCATCTCTTCGCCCTGACCCTCCTTCCACCAGCGTCCAGTGACGAACCCTGGGGCCACGGCATTGACTCGAACTTCGGGTGCGAGCACTCGTGCCATGGTTGTCGTGAGGTTGTTCAGCGCCGCCTTCGACGCGCAGTACGGAAGCGACGAGCCAACACCAGCGACACCCGAAACCGACGACACGCTCACAACGTCGCCACCACCGTCGGCGCGCAGATGCGGCGCAGCGGCCCGCATCATTTGGAACGGGCCCACCGTGTTGACCGCATAGAGCCGTTGCCAGTCGTCCATGTCGATCCCATCAAGGTCGGCGTGATCGACGAACACCGTGGTTCCGGCCGAGTTCACCAGCACGTCCAGGCGTCCGAAGGCATCGACGGCTTCGGTGACCATGCGCCGACAGTCTGTGTCGTCGCCGACGTCGCCCTGAACAGTGGTTGCCTCGACACCGTGGTCTCGACAGGCCGCAGCCGTCGTCTCCGCTGCTTCGGCGGATCGGCTGTAGTTAATCGTGACGTTGCAACCGGCCTCAGCCAGTCGCAGTGCGGTGGCCGCACCGATGCCTGTTCCGCCGCCGGTAATGATTGCTGCTTTGCTCTGCACGTCCATCCGCAAGATGTTACCCGTCTGATGTTCGCCCGGCTGTTGGTTCGGTCGCCCGCGATGGGTAGCGTTGGAAGGTCGCCCGGGTAGCTCAGTTGGTAGAGCAATTCACTCGTAATGAATAGGTCAGGAGTTCAATTCTCCTCTCGGGCTCTACGAGGTCAGCCGCGAACCTTCGGGAATCGATCGCTGAAGAAACGGTCGCCGTGCTGGAGGACCGGGTCGGGAAAATCTGGATCGGTGTGGCCGGG
>CALJDK010000047.1 GCA_938023735.1 uncultured Acidimicrobiales bacterium | reverse complement strand
CGCGAAACCACCGCTCAAGCCAAGAGTCTCGAGAGCTACCTCGACTACTTCGCCGGTATGGCCGACAAGATTGTTGGACAGCAGATTCCGGCACCGTCGAGCCAGTTTCTCGTGTACACCGAGCGGGTGCCTAAGGGTGTGGTGGGGGCAATCATCCCGTGGAACTCACCTCTGGCCCTTCTCACCTGGAAGCTCGGTCCGCTGCTGGCCGCGGGTTGCACGGTTGTCGTGAAGCCGTCCGATCTCACGCCGGTAACGGCGCTCATGCTTGCCGAGCGGGCGGCCGAGGTTGGGTTTCCGCCCGGAGTGATCAACGTCGTTACCGGCGGTGCGGGAGTTGGTGCGGCAATCAGTTCGCATCCAGGTATCGACAAGCTCACCTTCACCGGCGGCGGCCCAACCGCCAAACATGTGGCCCGGGCCGCAGCCGAAAATCTCACCCCGGCGGTGCTTGAACTGGGCGGCAAATCGCCGCAGATTCTCTTCGCCGATGCCGATATCGAAGCGGCTACCAACGGTTTGTTGGCCGGCATCTTCGCCGCCAGCGGACAAACCTGCGTGGCCGGATCGCGGGCCTACATCCACGCCGACATCGTCGACGATGTTGTGGGCCGACTCGTCGCTCGTGCCGGCGAGTTAGTGCTGGGCGACCCCAGCGACGTGGCTACCGAAATGGGTCCGGCCGCATCCGACGACCAGCGCGACCGCATTCTCGCGATGGTCGACGACGCCCGGAACGAAGGCGGCACCGTGGCGGCCGGAGGTGTGGTCGACCCCGACCTGGGTGGCCGGTTCGTTCGGCCGACCATCATCACCGATGTCGACAACGAGTGCTCGATCGTTCGCGAAGAGGTATTTGGGCCGGTGCTGGCCATCATGAGCTTCACCGACGAGGACGAAGTGGTGAAACTCGCCAACGACTCCGACTACGGATTGGCGGCCGGGGTGTGGACCAACGACATCCGCCGAGGACACCGCATGGCGCGCAGCCTCAACGTGGGCACCGTGTGGATCAACACCTACCGAAACGTGAGCTACATGGCGCCGTTCGGAGGCTTCAAGCAGAGCGGGTACGGCAAAGACAACGGTCTCGAAGCACTCGATGCCTTTCTCCAGACCAAGACGGTTTGGGTTGAGCTTGAAGGCGCAACCCGCGACCCCTTTGTGATCGGCTAGAGGAAGCCAGCCACATGTCCGCCCCCGTCGCGCCGGTCAATCTGCATCATGCGGATGTGTTCGATCACGGCATTCCGCATGAGGTATTCGCAGCAATGCGCGCCCAACCCGGTCTTACGTGGAGTCCGGCCGACGGCGATACCGCAGGGTTCTGGTCGGTCACTCGTCACGACGATCTGGTTACGGTGTCGCGCGATACCAGCACGTACTCGTCGGGCGTGGGCCATATTCAGATCTACGACATCGACGATGATGCGCTCGAGGCTCGGGCATCGATGATCGACATGGATCCGCCGGTGCACACCCGGTTACGGCGAATCATCAGCTCGGCCTTCACGCCTCGGCATGTGCAGGACTACCAACCTGCCATTCGGCGCCGCGTCACCGCTTGCCTCGACGCACTCGAAGCAGCGGGCGGTGGCAACTGGGTCGACCTGGTGGCCAAGCCCATTCCTATTGGTGTGATCTGCGATCTCATGGGCGTACCCGAACAAGACCACGACTATCTCATCAGTCTCACCGATCACCTCGTGGCGGGCACGGGGGGCGAACCGCTGCCGCCCGACGCTTATGGCAACACCACCGATCTCCGGTTGCTGCCCTTCAACAGTCCGGCGGCATGGGCGATGAGCGAATACGCCGCGCAACTGGCCGATCTTCGCACAGATGATCCGGGTGATGATCTCATCACCAAGTTGCTCGAGGCCGAGATTGACGGCGAACGGTTAACCCGCGACGAGTTTGCCAATTTCTTTCGCCTGATGATCTTTGCCGGGAACGAAACCACTCGCTCGTCGATGGCGCACCTGGCCATGCACATGGCGCAGTTTCCCGAAGCATTCGAAGCGGTTCGTGCCGACCGATCGCTCCTGTCGGCAATTGCCGACGAGGTCATTCGCTACTCGTCGGCGATTCTGTATTTTCGGCGCACGGTAACTGCGCCCACCACCTTGGCGGGCACCGATCTGGCCGCCGGCGACAAGGTGGTCATGTGGTACTCGTCGGCCAACTTTGACGAGACCCAGTACCCAAAGCCCTACGAGTTCCGAGTCGACCGTCCGGCAGCGCCACCACATGTTGCCTTCGGCGGAGGAGGAGCCCACTTCTGCCTGGGTGCCTCATTGGCTCGGCTCGAGATCGTCGAACTCATCGACGAACTACTCGAACGCGGTGTTTCGTTTTCTTCGGTTGGCGAACCCGAGTACGTCGAGTCGAACTTCGTCAATGGCATCGAACATCTCGAGGTTCGTTTGTGAGCAGCACCACCGGCTTTTCTGACGAATGGGGCGAGCCGGTTGCTGCCGAATCGGCCACGTCGGTGGGCGCCTGGAACAACGCGTGGGCGCAGTTCAACATCTTCTCGGGCGACCCGTTCGCAACGTTGGCCGATGCAAACCGCACCGATGACAAGTTCGCGATGGGGTCGGTGTTTTGCGCCACCTATCTGGTTCTCGGCGGATCGCCTCTCGACGCCCCCGAACTTCTCGCCAACTACGGGCGGGCCCAAGACGTCGCCGTAACCGACCGCGAACGTGGTCACCTTGCGGCGCTCGATCATCTGGTTGTCGGCAACTTCACGAAGGCCGCCAAACAGTGGGATGCCGTGGCCGCGGCGGGACATGATTTCGCCGCCATCCGCTTTGCTCACGACGTGTACCTGCACGTCGGCGATGCCGAAGGGCGTCTCGGTTCGAGCCGGGCAGCGTTCGACCGATGGCCTCGCGACCACACTGGCTGGAGCTACATCGCCAGCCAACTCGCTTTCGCGTTTGAAGAGGTTCGAGATTTCGAGCCGGCCGAGCAGCTCGGTCGCGAGGCGTTGGCAGAGGATCCGCAGGACTTGTGGGCGCTCCATGCACTTGCGCATCTCTATGAAACGTTGGACGACAGCGATGCTGCGCTCGATCTCCTGCATGGCCGCAAGAGCGTTTGGGCTGAGCAAGATTCTCTGGCGGTACACATCTGGTGGCACTTGGCCCTGCGGCTTATCGCTATCGACGCTTTCGATGACGCGCTGGCGATCCACGACCAGCAACTCGATGCGGCAACCACACCCTTCCGCATATGCGACCTCGCTTCGCTTCTTTGGCGGCTCGAACTAGCGGGCGTCGATGTCGGCGACCGGTGGGTTGAGCTGGCCGACCGGTTCGCGCCGCAATCCCAGTGGCACACGTCGGGCTTTCTCGATCTGCACGCGGCATTCATCTACACCCGCTGTCCCGACCACCCGGCGGCCCCTCGCTTCTTCGACACGGTGGCCACGTCGCATTCGGTAGGCGACTCCGAGAACGATCAGATCTTCCGCGAGGTTGTCCGCCCCTTGGTCGCAGCGGTTCGTTCTGGCCACGCCAGCCCCGCCGAGTCGGCCGAAACCCTTCGGCAGCTGGCCCCCAACCTCAACCGCATCGGCGGCAGTATCGCTCAGCGCGATGTGGTGCAACTAACCGGTGCACACTTCGCCGAATCTTCTTCAAACTCCTCGGAGGCGATATGACCTGGCAACTCACCGACGAACAGCTGGCACTGCAAGCCAAAGCACGCGCGTTAGCCACAGAAGTCATTGGCCCCTGCGCGGCCGCAGTCGACGAAGCCGAGCAGTATCCGTGGGACAACGTCCATGCATTGCGTGATGCCGGCTTCACCGGCATGACGGTGCCGAAAGATCTCGGCGGCCCGGGCCATTCGTTCCTCGACGCCGTGCTGGTGGTCGAGGAGATGGCCAAGGTCTGCGGGGTTACGGGCCGCATTGCCGTTGAGGCAAACATGGGCGCCATCAGCGCGGTCATGGCCTATGGCACCGACGCGCAGAAGAAGTTGGCCGCGGGTCTTGTGCTCGATGGCGACAAGCCAGCCATCTGCATCACCGAGCCTGGCGCCGGTAGCGCGGCATCGAAGATGACCACCCGTGCCGATCGCAAAGGCGAGAGCTATGTCATCAACGGCACTAAACATTGGATCACCGGCGGCACCGTCTCGAAGCTGCACCTGATCTTCGCCCGAGTGTTCGCCGAGGACGGCACCGAGGAAGGCATTGGCGGGTTCTTGGCGATTCGCGACGAAACGCCGGGCCTTACGTTTGGTCGACGCGAGCCAACCATGGGACTGCGGGCCATCCCCGAGATGGAAGTGATCTTCGAAGACATGGTGGTCGAGGCCGACATGGTCGTTATGCCCCCGTCGGGCTTTGGTCGCGGGTTCGCCGATCTGATGAACGCCTACAACAGCCAGCGGGTAGGCGCCGGAACCGTCGGGCTCGGTATCGCAACCGGCGCCTATGAACTGGCGCTCGACTTCTCGAAGGAGCGCGAGCAGTTCGACCGACCGATCGCCGAGTTTCAGGGGTTGCAGTGGATGCTGGCCGATATGTCGGTGCAGCTCGAAGCGGCTCGCAGCCTGACCTATCGGGCCGCTGAATCACGTGGAGCGGGAGGCTCGCCCTTCCCCGACGCAGCGATGGCCGCGCAAGCCAAGATCTTCACCGCCGAAGCATCGATCAAAGTGGTGAGCGACGCGTTGCAGGTGTTCGGCGCTGCCGGGTACAGCCGTCGTAACCCGCTCGAGCGGATGTATCGCGATGTCCGTATGTTCACTATCGGTGGCGGCACTGCACAGATCCTTCGCACCGTTGTTGCCGCTCGGATTCTGGAGATGAAGTTGCCGCAGGGTCGTGGCGGGTTCCTGCCGAAAGATGCGAAGTAGATGGCCCGCCCACTCGACGGAGTTCTGATCGTCGCTCTCGAACAGGCGGTGGCTGCTCCGTTCGCAACCCGTCAGCTGGCTGACCTTGGCGCCGAGGTGTTGAAGGTCGAACGCAAAGGCGAGGGCGACTTTGCCCGAGGGTATGACACGGCCATGGGCGGAACATCGGCGTTCTTTGTGTGGGCCAACCGCGGGAAACAGAGCATCGAACTCGATCTCAAAGACCCGACCGATCGGGCCACGTTCGATCAGCTGGTTGCGGGTGCCGATGTCTTTATTCAGAACCTGTCGCCGTCGGCTGCCGGGCGAATGGGCGTGTTGGCCGACCAGCTGCGCGAAAACCATCCCGAACTCATCGCCTGCGATGTGTCGGGCTACGGCCTTGGTGGTCCTCGCACCGACGACAAAGCGTACGACCTGGCCATTCAGGCTGAGGGCGGCGCCATTGCCCTTACGGGTACCCCCGAACAGGCGGTAAAGGTGGGGTTCTCTATCGCCGATATCTCGTCGGCGATGTATGCCTTCTCGTCGATCCTGGCGGCGCTCTATCGCAAACAGGCCACGGGCGAGGGTGCCACGGTCGAGGTTTCGATGCTCGAAAGTGTGGCCGAGTGGACGGCGGCGCCGGTCTATAACGCAGTAGGCAATGATGTAACGCCGCCTCGGTCTGGTCATCGGCACACGATGATTGCGCCCTATGGCCTGTATGGGATGGCCGATGGCACCGACGTGTTGGTGGGCGTGCAAAGCAACCGCGATTGGGCAGCTTTCGCCGAACATGTGCTGCTCGATTCGTCGCTCATCGACGACGCTCGGTTTGTGGACAATGTCGACCGCATCACCAACATTGGCGACCTCGAAGCCATTATCGACGAGGCGTTCATGGCGGTACCGGCCGAGGAGATCCTTCACCGTCTCAAGAGCGGCGGGGTTACCCACAGCCAGGTGAATGGACCGATGGCGCTGTGGCAGCACGATCAGTTGCGAGCCCGCGACCGGTTCATGTCGGTGACCACACCAACCGGCGATGCTGAGGTGTACAAACCACCGTTCAACATCAGCGACGTCGATGGCCCAGCCGCCCATATTCCAGCCCTGGGTGAAGACAACGCTGGCTTGGTCGACCGTCTTGTTGCCCGAGGCGAGTCGAGAGGTTAGGTCAGGAACTGTGCGACGAGTTGGTTGAACTGGTGGGGGCTCTCGGCAGGAGAGAGGTGGCCGGTTCCCTCGAGGATCTCCATCCGAGCGTTGGGGAGGCCGTCGGCCAGCGCTTGGGCGTAGGCAACGGGCGTTTCCTCGTCGAGTTCGCCGACGATGACCAGTGATTCATGATGGATCGCCCCAAGCTGATCGCGCACGTCGTTCGACGGGAGGCATTCGACGGCAGCACGAAAACCACGAGCGCTGATTTGGCCGAAGGCATCGACGGTTTCTCGCCGAATCTCCGGATCGAGCTTCTTCGTGGTGATTGCATCGATGATGAACTCGGCGGCGTCGGCCGGGGTTTCGCCGCGATCGATCGGTGCGAGTCGAGAGGCTTTCCAGTCCTCCGCCGTTGTGCCGTCCATGCCAAAGGCAGGGCTGGTATCGGCGAGCACCATGCGATGCACCCTGGTGGGGTGGTTGATAGCGGTGTGCAGCGCATGCATGCCGCCAAAGGACAGGCCGACCAGATCGGCTCGGGCAATCTCGAGCACATCGAGCAGATCGACCAAGCGGTCGGCAATCCCCGAGTAGGTGAGCGGTTCGAGCGGCACTGAGTGGCCGTAACCGGGCATGTCCCAGGCGATGCAGCGGTATCGATCTGAGAGACCACGGAGTTGCGGACCCCAGGCTGTTCTTGTTCCGCCGAGCCCGTGAAGGAATATCACCGGTGGTCCGGTGCCGGATTCTCGCCAGGCGATCGGCTGATCGGTGTGGTCTACTGGGCCATTGCTGATCACGCGTCGAGTGTAGGTACTTCGCTCGACCAACTTGCCAGTCGGTTACCGGTTGGTCGAACCAAGAGGGGCCATGATGGCAGCGAACTTACAGTGGGCCATTGGGCGGGTGCGGGTAACGCGGGTTGAAGAGCGCATCGCGTCGGTGCCATGGGGTGGTCTGGTTCCCGATGGCGCGCAGCACGTTGATGCCTGTCGACCCTGGATCGATCCGTTCATGAGCGACGACGGCGCCGAGCTTGAGCTGTCGGTGCATAGCTTTATCGTGGAGACTCCCGAACATGTGGTGGTTGTCGACACCTGCATTGGCGACACCGACGAGTTCTCGCTGCCGGGTGATTCTGGCTTTGGCCAACGGCTAGCCACGGCTCTTCCTGGCGGGCTCGACGCTGTCGACATCGTTGTCTGCACCCACCTGCATTTCGACCATGTGGGGTGGAACACGGTCGAAGTAGATGGTGTCCGCGTGCCTCGATTTCCGAACGCCAGGTACCTGGCTACCGCAACCGAGATCGATGCCGAGCGCGACGAAGAGGACGCCGCGTCGTACGCCCGATCCATCGAACCGCTTGCCGTGGCCGGCGTGCTCGATGCTGTCGCCATGGATCATCGGGTCGACCAGTGGCTGTCGCTCGAGCCGGCGCCGGGGCATACCCCCGGACATGTTGTGGTGCGGATTACCGACGGCGACGACGTGGCAATCATCACGGGCGACTTCATCCATACGCCGCTGCAGTTTGCTCACCCCGAGGCTTCATCGAGGCCCGACTTCGATCGGGACCAGGCAACCGAAACTCGCCGTCGCTATGTTGCCGAGCTGGCCAACACCAACACCTTGGTGTTGGGAACGCACTTCGGTCCGCCGACAGCGGGCTACATCAAAGACGACGGAGCCGTCAGCTTTAGCTGAGACCGGCTTGGGCCATGAACTTCTCGGTCGCTCTACGCACCGAGCGGGCACGATCGACCGGGTTCGGGAATGCGTTGCGGAGGGCCGCCGAGCGGACTTCCATCGACAGTGGGGTCCCTGCGGGTAGCGCGTTCACAAAGTCGATAAGCGGCAGGTCGCCCTCGCCGGGGCTGCACCGGTTGTCCATTGCATCGGCGTGCAGATTGGGGCCCGGGTCGGCCGGAGCGTCGTTGAGCTGCGCGTATCGGAACACGCTGGGGTCGAGATCGACAAGATCTGCGGGGGTCGCGCCGCTGCGATCCAAATGATGGGCGTCGACCAGGATTCCTGCGTTCGGTGCATTGACCTGGCGCAGGACCTCGACCGCCTCGTCGAGCGTTTTCAAGCTGAGGATCGGGAGGAATTCGAGGCAGCAGTTGAGTCCGGCCTCGTCAGCCCGCTGGCAAAGCTCACCGAATCGTTGCGTGAAGGCGTCTGGCTCGGCGCCGTAGTTCACGACGAGAATGTTGCTGGCGCCCACGGTGGCTGCGGCATCGATAAGTCGATGGCCATGGTCGTCGCCGGGGTTCACAAACACCGGTTCCATATCGAGGGCAGACATTCCGTGATGGTCGAGTCGGCTGCGGACGGCGTTGGCGACAGCGTCGGTCCAGGTGTCGGGATCGAACCAAATGCCGCACGTGTTCCAGCCTGCTTCGGCGCACGCCTCGACGAACTCGACGGGCGGCGTGTCGGGGCAGACGCCGGCGGCCAGCGAAAGAACTCGGTCGGCCACTACGGCAGAAACTCGGCGGCGTTTACTTCGTGAGCTGACGCGAAGGCTCGCTCGACCAGTGCCGCCACCAATTGCTCGCCGCGTTCGTTCTCGACCACGGCAGTAGCGCCCGAAAGGACGGCCATACACACCACGCCCAGCATCGACTCGCGGAACACATCGTCGACCCATTGCCGGTCGGCTTGCACGCCCAGTTTCTCGAGTTCGGCGACGTAGGCATCGAGAATTGCTGCGGTCTGCTCTCGACGCTGCTGGGGCGTAAGGCTCCAGCCGATGAAGTAGGCCAAATCGTAGGGCCCGCGTTGGGTGCCCATGAGTTGAAAGTCGATGACGCAGACGTCGTCGTCGGCATCGTTGAAGAGCAGGTTGTCGAGCCGGAGGTCGTAGTGGCACATGGTGAGGGGGTCCTGGGTGGCCCGCCGTTGCAGTTCGTTGAGCGATTTGGCGGCACTGGTGGCAAGGTCGATGCTCCCTTCGGGAAGGCGGTCGGCCCAACCCTCAAGAAAGACCGGCGCCATCTCGACCAGCAGCGGTCCGGCGGCCGAGTAGAGCGGTCCATCCACCGCGGGCAGCCAGGTGTGGGCGTCGAGGTCGGATTGCTTTCCCCAATAGGTTGCGTGCAGGCGAGCCGCAGCCTTGGCGACCTTCAGTGAGTCGCTGAGTTCGCACCCCTCAAGCTGGTCGACAACGCGGCTGTCGCGCAGGTCTTCCATGACCAGCACGAACGGCACCACCGCTTCGTCGGCATCGACCATATAGATGTGGGGGACCCGAACCGATGCGGTGTCGCCAATCTGACGGTAGAAGTTGATCTCGCGGTCGTAGAAGCCAAACATCATCGCCTGCTCAACCATCTCAGGAATCTGCGAAGGCAGCTTCACGATGACCGATGCCGGTCGTTCGGCTGAATGGCTGGTGTCGCCAGGTGAAGGTGGGTCGGACCAGGTGAGTTCGAACCGGGCCAGCCGTCCGAGCAGTCCAACTCCTTCAGCGATGCGCTCCCAGCGAACCGACTCGACAACACCATCAGGCTCCCCAATAGCCGTGGTCATCCAGTCAGCAGTGATCTGCTCAAACTCGGTTGGAATCATCAAGCCCCCTCAATTCTCCTTACCGCCGGTCAGCTATGTTATTTCGGCATGTTTTTTCGAAATGCTATTTCGGCAGTCGGGCTACGCCTTCGCCGTCTAGGTCGTCGTGTACTGGTCGACGGTTAATGCCGAGCAGAATCGCTTCGGCGGGCCCGCTGACCAGGTCGCCATCTCCCCACGACCAATCCATGTCGGTGGCTTCGAGTCGGAGCCCTTCGATGTGTTTGGGGTCGACCATCATTTTGGCTTTGGCATGCACGGTGCAGAAGTCGAGAGCGGTGCGTACTGCGTCGGCTGAGGGCACACCGTCGAGACCGAGCGGCCGTCGGACGTCTTGGGTATGGATGACCACATCGGTAGTGGTGAGTTCGGCAGGGAACGACTTTATGGCCGATGGCTTCTGGGCGTTCTCGCGAATCTTCCGCACGATGTCGGCCACGGGTTGATCGGCGTACTTGATGGCGTTTGCCACCCAGGCTTTGTCGGCGTTGAACCCGCCCTTAGCCATACTGACCATCATCGTCGGCAGCGACATTTCGACAAAGCTCACGATGTGTCCGGCAACCTGCTTGGCGGTCCAGGCCTCGCAGTAGGTCGACGCTGCGAGTTGCGACTCGTCAAGCGATTCGATCATGTCGGCAAAGTCGCTACGAGTCTTCCCAGCAAGCTCCCAAGCTGCACTCATTTATCGGTCCCCCTAATTTGTCGTGAGGCTCCAAGCCTGCCACAACCGATCAGTCCGATTCCCAAAAAGTGCGCACGCTGCACCCATCTAGACCCCAGCGTGCTTCCTGCTAATCAAACCAGATGTGGGTTTGGCCCGTGCCAGCTACTGCTTCGTACTGGCCGAACTGGGTTCCCTTGGCGGTGCACGCGCGACCGCCTAATGCTCCCAGCATGGTGAGGTAGTGGCCGAAGTAGCCCTCGGGTGCGTGCTGGGCGAACTCGGGCACGAAGTCGAGCACGGCTGCGTGGTCGCCGGCTTTGAGGAGATCGATGACCTTGCGGTCGGCGGCGCACGCTTCGGGGGTGCGAATGTGCAGGTCGGGGTCGGCGGCTTCGTGCTCGCGCATCTGGCTGAGTGGCCAGAACCGATGGCTCAAGCCGCCGCTTGCCAGCACCACCACTCGTCGGTCGATCGTGGCAATGGCCTCGGCCAACAGTTGGCCGAACAGCAGGAAGTCTTCCGGTGAGCCGGTCTGGCACACGCCGGCCGATATCCACTTTTCGTCGCCTTGCAGGAATGGCAGCAGGTTGACGGTGGGGTAGTGGATGGGCAGATGCGGATCGTCGATTGCCGTGATCCATGTGTCGTCACGACCGTCGGCGGTAGCCGCCCAGGCGTGGGCGAGTTCGGGGTCGCCGGTGATGTCGTAGGGCATTTGCGACATGCCGCGTGGCAACTCTTCGGAGGTATACAGGCCCTTCCGCTGGGGGTGGCTGGCCACAATGTGTTCGATGGTGGTGAACCAATGAGTGTCGATAACCACCACGGTGTCGGCCTTTAGCGGCGCCAGTTTCTCGGCCCGCAGCTGATGCAGCCCGGCGAACAGAGTGGTGTCGTCGCCGTTGTTGAGTTCGCGACGGATCTCTTCGGGCAACACCAGCGGGGGTACGTGCGACACCAGTGCCGCTCCAACGATTTCGCCCATAGTCAGCGCACCTTTACCGGGAGATGTTTGATGCCGGCGATGAAGTTTGACCGGAGGCGGTCGACGGGACCGGCCGGTTCAAACCGATCGACTCGTTTGAAGAGCTCTTCAAAGACAAGCCGCACTTCCATGCGAGCCAGCCAGGCGCCGAGGCAGAGGTGCGGGCCGTTTCGTCCGAAGGTCATATGGTCGTTGTCGCGGCGGGCCAGGTCGTAGCGGAACGGGTTCTCAAACTTTTCGGCGTCGTGATTGGCCGAGTTGAACCACAGCACTACCTTGTCGCCTTCTTTGATCTGCTTGCCCCGCAGCTCGATGTCTCGGGCGGCAGTGCGTCGGAAGTGCATGGTGACCGAGCTGGTGCGCAGGATCTCTTCGACGGCGGTGTCGGTGAGGTCGGGGTTGGCCTTCCACGCATCCCACAGCTGCGGATGGTTCATCAGCGACCACAGTGCATGGGTGAGGGTGTAGCGAGTGGTGTCGTTGCCGGCCGCCACGATGAGGGTGAAGAAGTTGTTGAACTCGTGATCGGTGAGCGGCACGCCGTCGGTGGCGGGAGCAAGGAGCTGTGAGATCACGTCGTCGGTTGGGTTCTCGCGCCGCTTCTCGGCCTGGGTTTGGGCGTACTGGAAGATCTGGATCGACGCCGGGCTGCGAAACGGCACCATGCGGAATTGCTCGGTGTCGGTGAGGTCGACCGGGAAGTCGGTGAAGTCGGGGTCGGTGTTGCCGAGAAGTGCATCGCCCCAGGCGACGAGCTTGTGGCCGTCTTCGTCGCTGGTGCCAAGCATCCGGCCCAACATGCGCATGGGCAGCTGCTCGGCAATGACCTTCACAAAGTCGAACTCATCGTCGACCAGCGCCGCTTCGATGACCTCGATGGCCAACTCCCGAATATCGGCCTCGTACGATTCAACGCTGCGTCGGGTGAACCCCTTGCTCACCAGCCGCCGGTAGCGGGTGTGGTCGGGCGGGTCGAGCTCCATCATGGTCTTGCGAGCTTCGAGCTCTTCGTCGTCCATTTCCTCGAGGCGGATGCCGCCGGTTGAGGTGAAGGATTCGACGTCGCGGCTGACGGCAATGGCGTCGTCGTAACGGAGGATCGACCAGAATCCCGAGCCGTCTTTCTCTTCGGTCCAGTGGACGGGGTCGTCGGTGCGAAGCCGGGTGAAGGTGGCGTGGGGGACACCGTTTGTGTAGGTGTCGTGGCTGGTGATGTCGGCGTCGTCGGGGCCGAGGTCGTCGAGGTAGTTGTCGACATAGGTAGTGCTGTTGGTGCTGTTGGAGCTACTGGTGCCTGCCATTAGCTGCCTCCTGCCATGGGGTTTGGCCCGGCCCACACGGTGGTGCCGCCGTGCATCGAGTTGCCGACCTGGCGGTAGAAGCCGCCGATCATCTCGACATCGCCGAACCTTGTGAGCTCTTCGGTGGGGGAGTCGTGCAGGGTGAGTTTGGCGTCGCCGCTGAACACGGGTCCGAGCTCGACATCGAAGCCTCGCATCGTGACGAGTTCGTCGAGGCTGTCGCGACCGTCCATTTCGATGGCGGGCATCTGGCGGGTGTGCAGCATGGGGTGGCCGTTGACGAACCCGGCCGAGTCGGCCTCGCCGGTGATGGTGAACGTGCAGTCGGCGATGCGTCGCCCGAACGTGCTGAGCGTCGCGCCGAACCGTCCGCCAACTTGGAGGCGAGGGCCGGCCTTGCCGATGGTGATGGGCCGGGTCATCCAGATTTCTGACATCTTCTTCGGGTAGCCCTGGATGTGGCCGCGGGCCATGGCGAAGTCTTTGTCGACCCAGATATAGGCAGCCCGGCTGTAGGTTTCGCCCTGGTATTTGCACCGGATGACCACGAAGACTTCTTTGTATTGGGCTCGGGCCGGATCGAGAAGCTCGTCGAACGAGTCACTACAGCTCTGCCAGTCGGCCCAGATGATGGCAACTGCGCCGGGGTCGTCGTCGGCCAACTCGAGTGGTGCGGGTAACAGTTCGGCGACGTTGGCGGGGTCGGTGCGAAATTCAACGGTGAGCATTTCGCCGCTGTAGTGCCACGGCGGTGACGGAAGAATGCTCCCTGCCCCTGTAGGTGTTCGCGGGTACATCAAGCCGTGAAGATCTGCCATACGCCGACTCTAATCCAACAATCGTTCGGTACCAAACGATCCCGGGGTCAGACCAAGTGTCAGACCAGGGGTCAGACGAAGGGTCAGACCAGGGGTCAGACGAAGGGTCAGACCAGGGGTCAGACGTGCGAAAAAACGGGTGGGGCGGTCACGCACTGTGGTCGTAGATGTCGGCGAGGGTGGCCGGGTTTAGGTGTTGGCGTTGGTGATGACGAGCCGTAGTAGGCGGGCGAGTTCTTGTTTGTCGGGTGATGACAAGCCGTTGGTCATAGCGCTCTCGAACGCATTGAACTTGGGGAAGACCTCGTCGATGGTGTCGGTGCCTTCGGGGGTGAGGTCCACCAGCATCCGTCGCTTGTCGCTTGGCACCCGTTGCCGGGTGATAAGGCCCTGTTTCTCCAACGTGGTGAGCATGCCGGTAAGGGTGCCTTTGGCGAGGCCACACTCTTCGGCGAGTCGGGCGGTCTCCATCTCATCCCATACCCAAAGCACCCAGAGGATTGTGAACCCGCCGAAGGAAAGCCCATAGTCGGCAAGCACCTCGCGCTCGGCTCGACGACGCACCTCAGCTGCCGCCCGGTAGATGTTGGAGATGGCGAGAAGCGAGTCGAAATCGAGTGGCCGGTCGCCCAATCGGGCCTGCACATCGCGCTCGGCATCGAGCATCGACGTCGGCTCAGGTGAAGTTGGGCGATCTTGACTCATACGGCGAAAGCAAAGTTAGGCGATGATGTGGGGGCAAGCTTGATCTTGGAATCGTTTGGTACCAAACTATTCCGGCGCACCACCTGAGGGGAACTCAACAACATGGCTGAAACCCGCCGCATTCTGCTCGACGGTTACCCAACCGAAGTCCAACGTGACGGCGATAACCTCGTCGCCGCCGACGGCCGCTCGGTGGCCATCGCCGACGCCACGCACCTTGCGCCGGTCGAGCCCACCAAGATCATCTGTGTGCATCTCAACTACAGCAGTCGGGTCGACGAGTTCATGACCAAGCTGCCCGCCGCGCCCACGTACTTCCATAAGCCCATCACCGCACTCACCGGCCACGGGAGCGATGTGGTTCGGCCCGAGGGTTGCGAGTGGCTCAACTACGAGGGTGAGATTGCCATCGTTATCGGAAAGACTTGTCGCAACGTGGCGCCCGACGACATCGGCGAATACATCGCGGGCTACTCGGTGGCCAACGACTACGGACTGCACGATTTCCGCGACACCGATGCGGGGTCGATGCTGCGAGTGAAGGGGTCAGACACGCTGTGTCCGGTTGGTCCGGCGCTGGTTACCGATTGGGATTTCAAGAACAAGCGGATCACCACCACGGTCAATGGCGAGATCAAACAAGACGCCAACACCGACGAGATGAAGTGGGACATGCACTACTTGGTGGCCGACATCGCTCGCACCATAACGCTGGTTCCGGGCGACATCCTGCTGTCGGGCACGCCCGCAAACTCGCGCACGGTGTACCCGGGCGATGTCGTGACGGTCGAGGTCGAGGGCCTCGGTGCGCTCACCAACACCATCGTCACCGGCCCAACTGCCATTCGCTCCGACGTGGGCGCGCAGCCCAGCGATAGTGAAGAGGTCATGTCCACCGCTCAGGGTGGCGACTGGGAGTTCCGAGGCATACGTGCCCCTCTTGGTCCGGGCGCAAAGCACTACGAGTCGACCGTCGACGAGGACTGATGGCCATGACCACCGCTGACGTACGAGGGATTGCCATACCCACCGGACACCTCATCGGCGGTGCTTGGGTGTCGTCGCCCGAGACGTTCGAGACGCGGTCGCCCATGGATTGGGGCACGGTGTTGGCCGAGGTGTCGCGGGGCGATGCCGCCACGGCCGATGCTGCGGTAGCGGCGGCGCAGGACGGCTTCACCGGCTGGTCGGCCTTCACGCCAGCCGAGCGGGCCGAGGTTCTTCGTCGACTCGCCGACCTCATCGAGGAGCACAACGACGATATCGCGCTCATCGAAACCATCGACATGGGTTTCCGTCACGAGTCGATGCGCGAGCGGCTGGTGGCGCGGGGTGCGGTGAACTTTCGAACCTATGCCGACATCATCGAGCGTGGTGGAGAAGCGGGCGAGGCCGAGCAGTGGGACGCAAAGAATACCCAGCACACGGTTCTTCGAATGCCGGCGGGTGCGGCCGTGGTCATCACGCCGTGGAACGCACCGTTCATGCTGGCCACTTGGAAGCTGGCGCCGGCGCTGGCCTCGGGTAACTCGGTGATCTTTAAGCCGGCCGAGTGGTCGCCGTTAACGGCCGCCATGCTCGCCGAACTCACTACCCAAGCTGGGTTTCCGCCGGGCGCGTTCAATCTGGTGCAGGGCATCGGCGCAGAGGTGGGGGCTGCGTTGGTGGCCGACGATCGGGTGCGCCGAATCTCGTTCACCGGGTCGCCCGAAACCGCCCGTCATATCGGCAAGGCAGCGGCGGAGAACCTGGTGCCGTTCACCGCCGAGTTGGGTGGCAAGGGCCCGCTGATGGTGTTTGCCGACGCCGACCTCGACCTCGCCGTGAAGCGGGCGGCCGAGCAGTATGAAGACTCGGGGCAGGTGTGCTTGGCGGGCACCCGACTGTTGGTAGAAGAGTCGATCGCCGATGAGTTTCGGGCCCGCCTCGAAGCTGCCACGGCCGCTCACGTGTTGGGCGACCCGCTCGACGACGACACGTCGATCGCTCCGGTGGTTCATCCCGATCACCTCGACAACATCGATGGTTTTGTTCGTCGAGCCGAAGCCGCGGGCGACAACGTCGTGCGGGGCGGACACAAGGTCGACGGTTCGATGCACTTCGAGCTCACCCTTATCGAGCCCGCCAGCAACGACAGTGAGATCGTGCAGCGCGAGGTCTTTGGACCGGTGCTCACCATTCAGACCTTCGCCGGCGAAGCCGAGGCCATCGAGCTGGCCAACTCCACCAGCTACGGGCTCTCGGCGCTCATCTTCACCCGGTCACGAGACCGAGCCGAGCGGGTTGGCCGAGGTGTGCGAGCCGGAATCATCTGGGTCAACACGTTCCTCGTGCGCGATCTCGAGGCACCCTTCGGTGGTGCCGGGCTATCGGGCATCGGCCGTGAGGGTGGCCGTTATGCCCTCGAGTTCCATAGCGACCTCAAGACCCTCATCATCGCTGACGGCACCACCACCGATCCGTAAGTAGGGCGCCGACTTACGTTAAGCGGCCGCTCAAAAACCCCTTGCCAAATAATTGAGCGAGTGCTTAAATATGGGTATGGAGATACAAACCTATCCGCAGCAACTTGCTCGAAAGCCCAAACGTCGTCAGGGCGGAGGGGGCGCTCTGTGGGGATTGGTGCTCGGCATGCTTGGCGGTGTGACCGCGGCGGTAGTGCTCGCGGCACAGCTGGCGGTCAGCGACGCGATGGAGTCGGGTAGCTTCGAAGACGCAGGCTGGATATTCCTCTTGTTCGGGTTCTTTGGCGGCATCGTCGGCCTTGTTGTTGGAGGTGTTCTGGGCGTTGTGGCCGGAGCGCTCCTGGGCTACAACCGCCTTGAACATTTTGCTCCGTGGGTGACGGCCGCAATCTGTGCCGCAGTACCCCTGTTGGCTGCCGTCGAGTTTGCTGGGGGTTCGCCCGCCGATGAACGCAACGTCAGATTGTCGCTTGTGGCGGCCGGACTGTTTGCTCTCATCGGCTACGGAACCGGCACCATCTTCGAGAATCGCCTGGTTGAAGATGCGGCGTGGCGAACCGAGTACTAGCCGGTGTTGCGTAGACCGGCTGCTACGCCGTTGATGCTCAGTAGCAACGCTCGGCGGATGCGCCGGGCTTCGGGCGATTCGCCGTCGGTGTCGCGGTAGCTTCGGAGCAGGTCGATCTGCAGCACGTTGAGCGGGTCAAGATAGATGTCGCGCACTTCGAGGGTTTGGCGTAGCACCGGCAGGTCGGCCAGCAAGCCCGACCCGGTAACCTCGCCTACCGCTTCGACGGTTCGGGCATGCTCGGCCTCGACCAGCCCAAAAACATGGCGGTGTTCTTCGGGCACCAGCGCCTCGACGTAGGCCCGAGAGATGCCGAGGTCGGTTTTGCTGAGGGTCATCTCGACGTTGGAGAGGAACGTGCGGAAGAACCGCCACTTTTCGAACATCTGGTGAAGCTCGTCGCTGTGCCCCGCTTCGATGGCCGAACGCAGGCCCGAGCCCACGCCGTACCACCCGGGCACAATCTGGCGACTCTGGGTCCAGCCGAACACCCAGGGGATAGCGCGCAGGTCGTCGATGCCCGACATCGCACCTTGGCGACGAGCCGGCCGCGACCCGATGTTGAGCCGGCCCAACTCTTCTACCGGGGTCGAGGTGGTGAAGTAGTCGACCAGGCTTGGGTCTTCGATGAGCCCGCGGTATGCGCTGTACGCCGAGGTGGAAACCTGTTCCATGATGGCCGACCATCGGTCGCGGGCTTCATCGCCAATGCGCGACTCGGTGTGGATGAGCGTGTGTTCGAGCATGGCCGAATAGGCGAGGTCGAGGTTGCGGCGAGCCAAGCGGGGGCGGCTGTACTTGTCGGCAATGACTTCGCCCTGCTCGGTGGTTTTCATCAGGCCGGTGATGACCCCCGAAGGTTGGGCCAGGATCGCGTCGTGGGTGGGGCCACCGCCTCGTCCGACCGTTCCGCCGCGGCCGTGGAACACGGGTACTTCTATGTTGTATTCGGCAGCGAGTTCGCGCACGGTGCGCAGTGCTTTATGGATCTCCCATTGGGATGTGGAGATGCCGCCGTCCTTGTTGGAGTCGGAGTAACCCACCATGATTTCCTGCACGCCACCGCGCAGTTCGACGATGTGCCGGTACTGAGCGTTGTCGAGGAGCTGGCGCATGACGGTTCCGAGCGAACGGAGATCCTCGATGGTTTCGAACAGCGGAACGAATCCGATGCGGGCGATATCGCGACCAAGGTCGATCAGCCCCACTTCGCGGGCCAGCAGCACGGGAGCGAGGAGGTCGTCGGGGCCGGTGGTCATCGACACGATGTAGCTCTCGACGATGTGGTCGCCGAGGCGGTCCATCTGACGGCGAAGCATGGCAAACAGCTCGAGCGTTTCGCCACCAAGGTCGGGCACGCCGGCTGGTGCGAAGGGCCGATTGGTGGCCAACTCGCCTTCGAGCAGAGCCACCCGCTCGGCCCGATCGTCGGGATACACCGTGCCGACCGACTCGAACAGTTCGCCCAACGCAGCGTGGTGATGCTTGGCGTGTTGGCGGATATCGAGGGTGGCAAGGTGGAAGCCGATGGTTGCTGCCAACTGGCGAACCCGGCGCAGCGCACCGTCGGCGATGAGGTTGCCGCCGGTGGCCATGAGCGAGTCGTGGAGCTGATCGAGGTCGGCTCGGAAGTCCTCGGCGCCGGCGTACCCACCCTCACGTTCGCGCTCGGTGCGCGCCAGTCGATCGTCGATGACTGTCGCGGCGATGCGGTAGGGCTCGTCGCTGATGAGCGGCGAGATGCCGGCCATAAGAGTGGGGTGTTGGGCCGCGGCATCTTCAAGCCATGCGGCGAACTCGGGGGTGACCGGCCGAATGGTGCCCGACACGCTGAGGTCGGTGGCCAACCGTTGCACCGCGGTGCGAAGGAGTCGCAGCGCCCGTTGGCGTTGCAAGCCCAAGACTTCGTCGGTCACATCGGGAGTGACAAAGGGGTTGCCGTCGCGGTCGCCACCGACCCAGTTGCCGAAGCGGATGGGCGGCCGAGACTCATCGAGCGCAATACCTCGACGGTCGGCGCAGTGGTCGAGGTCGTCCCAGAAGGCGGGCAGTGCCAGCTCGACCAACCGCTCGACGTAGAAGATGATCGAGCGGGCTTCGTCGACTGGCGTGGGCTTCACCTGACGGAGTTCGTCCGATACCCACAGCAGGTCGATGATCTCGGCCGTGCGGCGGTCGATGCGGGTTTGCTGTGCCGCCGTAGCGCCGATTCGTTGCGAGAGAAGCTCGGCAATTTCAGCTCGTTTCTCGAGCACGGTGCGACGCGATGCCTCGGTGGGGTGGGCGGTAAACACCGGTCGGTATTCGACACTTGAAAGCCGCTTGGCCAACAGTTCAGGGTCGACGCCCGCTGCTTCGATTTTGGCGAACGTGTCGAACAGTTGGCCGGACTCTTCGGTTTCGAGTCGCAGCGCTTCGACCCGATGCACCTGCTCGGCAACATTGGCCAGGTGGAAGTAGATCGTGAACGCCCGCACCAAGATGATGGCTTCGACATCGGACGCATCGCCGATGACGGCGGCAAGCTGATCGCCGGCATTCTCGTCGCCCGACCGGGTGCTGCGGGCCAGGGTGCGGACCTGCTCGACCTGGGTGAGGAATTCGGGTCCGACGTTGCGGCTGATGGAATCGCCGAGCTGGGTGGAGAGCCGGCGAATATCGGCCCGCAGAAGATCGTGTCGGGTTTCGGGCGAGGAATCGTGGGGTGCAGTGCTTGTCACCTCGGCATTCTAGGACGGGTGCAACGGGTGTGAGATGGCCGCCTGTTGCGAACGCGAGCGACACATGACCGCCAAGCATGGTTAACCGCCCGAGGGCGCGCAGTCGTATGGTCGGCTTTGTGGCAATCGAGCATCCCGTATCGGCGGGTGAGAGTGCGGCGGGCGAGGAGCCAGGCCAGGCACCACCGAAGTATCGGATGGGTCGCCGCGAACTCTTGGCCATGGTGTCGGCCATCATGGCGTTCACCGCAGTGGGTATCGATCTCATGTTGCCGGCGTTCGATGAAATGCGGGCCGAATTCGACCTAGGCGAAGACTCGGCTCAGACCACCCGAACCATCACGGTGTATTTCTTGGGCCTGGCGTTTGGCCAGCTGTTCTTTGGGCCAATCGCCGATCGCTTTGGTCGCAAGCCGACCCTGTATCTGGGTGCCGCTGTCTATGTAATTGGATCAATCGGCTCTGCTGCTGCCGGGTCGTTCACCCTGTTGTTAGTGGCGCGAGGGGTTTGGGGTGTCGGTGCGGCCGGAGCGCGAATCGTTGCGGTGTCAATCATCCGCGACCGTTTCGAGGGTGCTGCGATGGCGAGCGCCATGTCGAATGTGATGGCGGTGTTCTTGTTGGTGCCGATATTTGCGCCGTCGATCGGTGCGGTAATCATCGGGGTGTTGCCCTGGCGCAGTGTGTTCTGGTTCTGTGCCGTTTTTGCGGTGGTGATCCTCGTATGGAGTATTCGGCTCCGTGAAACCTTGGATCCGGCCAATCGGCGCGAGCTCAATCCGTCGACCATCGCCAGCGGATACCTGCAGGTCGCTCGGACGAAGATCACTTTCGGCTACACGATGGCGGCAGTGTTCATTCAGGCCGCGTTTATCGTCTACGTGTCGAGCCTTGAGCTTGTGGTCACCAACGTGTTCGACCGGAAGGAGCAGTTTCCGGTGATTTTTGGGGCGGTGGGTGTGATCTTTGGCGTCGCATCGTTCATCAACGGCCGCATTGTCGAGCGCCTGGGTATCGACGTTGTGGTCACCCGCACACTGGCGTGGTTGGGCGCCGTACTGGTCCTATTCAATGGGTTTATTTTGATGAGTTCGGATTCGCCGAACTTCTGGGTCTTTATGGTGTTGCTCGGCATGGTGATGGGCAGCTTCATGTTTCTCATGCCGAACCTGGGTTCTGCGGCCATGCTTCCGCTTGGCGAAATTGCCGGCTCCGGTTCGGCGCTCACCGGGTCGGTTCGAACCGCATTGGGTGCGTTGATCGGCGGGGTTTTGGCCGAGCGGGTCGACACCTCGATCGATCCGATGGTGCTGTCGCTCACGCTATTGATGGCATGCACCGCCGGCACCGTATGGCTAACCCGCAAAGGCGGCCTCCGGGCCCTAACCCGCCCAACCTAACCACCCCCAACCCCGAACCGGTACCGCCAGCGCGGGCAGGACCCCCAGATCCGGCACTGGTTCGGCGGGGGGGAGTGGTGACTTCGGGAGGTGGTGACTTCAGGTGCCGACGACGGCGAGTCCCGTTGATCGAGCTGCTTGGGCCTGGCGAACGTCGAACGTGAGCAGTGTTGTTGTAGTGCCCGAGCGAAGCGCTGCGCCGATGTGCAAAGCGTCGAGCGATCGGCAGAGGGTTTGTTCGGCTATTCGGGCGGCGTGGTTGCAGGTGGTGGCATCGACGGCAACAAGAGCAAACGCATCGAGGTCTTCAAGGAACTGCCGCTTGGCTACCTCGGCTTTGGGATTGTCGAGCAGACGAGCGAGGTTGCGGCGGACCTCGAGCTCGGTGATGCGGCACGTTGCAAGCACCGGGTCGGTGTTCATGAGTTCGATTGCTGCTTCGGAGTCGTGTTCGCGAACATATCGCTTGAGTAGTGCGCTGCTATCGACGTACAGCACCACGTCAGTCGCCTCGATCTTCGTCGAGGACGTCGGCGACCGAGCGCTTGCTGCTGAAAAGTGGTGGCTCGCCAAGTTCGGTCCGCTGAGGAGGGTCAATCCATCCGGCTTCGATGCCGCGATCGATTGCCGAGTCGCCCTGGATTGCTACCAGCTCGGCGACCGGACGCCCCCGATCAGTCACAACCACGCGATTGCCTTCGGAAACGTTCGCGATGTATTCGGAGAGCTTCGCCTTAAGTTCGCGTATACCCACGTTCATGTAGTCACTATAGCTTTCTAATGTGACTACATTGCTTCGAACCTGACACTCGTGTCTGACACCCAACCCCGAACTGGTACCGCTAGCGCGGGGCAGGACCCCCAGATCCGGTACCGGTTGGGGCGTTACCCCTTACTGGTTCGGGGAGGTTGCGGTTAACTCCAGAGGGTTACGTGTACCGCTGGCCGGAAGTGGTTGATGTTGGCGCCCGACCCGGTGAGCATGGCTTGGGTTGCCCGGGGTGTGGTGATGAAGCGCATCAGCTCGCTCCCGACCGCCGACGTCTGGGTGGGTAGAAGTGTGGTGGCGGTCCATATATTCGTTGCGGCCGCACCGGGGACCTTCACTCGCATCAGCTTGCCGTCGTTCAGGTCGTCGAGAACCTTGAACTCGGGGACCACCGCAATGCCCGAACCTGAATGTGCTTCGGCAATGGCAGCGGCGTGGCTTTGAAACACTCGCTGGTTGGCATCGGGAACCGCAAACCGTTTGAGGAGCTGAGCCGTCGCCCCGCGAGGTTCGATGGCGGACGGGCCGAGCAACCAAGGCCGCGATCCCACCTCGCTGGGCTTGCTGATCGAGCTAAGTTTCGAGGCCGCAGCAACAACCAGAATGAGCTGGTACTTCAAGACGTCGCGAGAACGGAACCCCTCGTCGGTCTGGCTCTGCTTTGGTCCAACGACGACGTCGGCTTGGCGGGTGCTGAGCAGCGCCGGGAGTCGATCACTCACATGTTCGCTGAGTTCCACCTGAAGGTCATCGGCTCGATGAGAGAACAGTTCGATGAGTCCGGGCGCTGCGTATTCGGCAAAGAGACTGGTGGAGGCGAGGCGAAGGATGCGACGACCGTTGCCCGCCGCAAGCACCTCTTCGCGGGTTTGATTCTGCAGACCCAGAAGTTCGACCGCTCGTGTGGCAAGCCGCAACCCACCCGGAGTGAACGCGAGTCCATTCCGTGACCGCTGATAGAGCGGATCGTCAAGTTCCTTGCGTAGCGCCGAGGCGTGTGAAGAGATTGCAGCCTCGCTCACACCAAGTTCTTCGGCGGCTTTCTTCGCCGAGCCCAGCCGAACGATTGCCGCGTAGGCGGTGAGTTGCGTGGGCGTCATAACCAACCTTGGACCCAAACGAGCGTTGGTAGCAAGCCGTTGCGAGCGGATTAGACGCCAATCTCGGAGCAACTTAACCATTCCCTTAAGTCGCGATTGACGCCGTGACCATCGTCACGTAGACCCTCAAGGCAGCTGATTTTGAGATCGTTGCCGAGTTCTGCGAGCCCACCTGGGTGTGAGCTCGCACCGCCAGACACGACGTAGAGAAAAAGGGGATACGCACATGCAGGTGCCAGCACCGTTCGAGTACGAGCGGGCCACAAGCGTTGAGCACGCCATATCGCTCCGGGAGCGTTTAGGTGAGGAGGCGCGGTTCATCGCCGGCGGACACAGTCTGCTTCCGATGATGAAACTTCGATTGGCCAACCCCGAATATCTGATCGACATCAACGACTGCGAAGAGCTGTTCTACATTCGCGAGGAAGCGGGCGAGATCCGGATCGGAGCGATGACCCGTCATCGCGAACTACTCGACTCCGATCTCTTGCAGCAGCACTTCCCGATCTTCCGTGATGCCGAAGAGGTTATTGCCGATCCGGTGGTGCGAAACCGGGGAACGCTGGGTGGGTCGCTCTGCCAGGCCGACCCGTCCGAAGACCTATCGGCGGTCTGCACCACACTCGATGCGTCGTGTGTGATCAAGTCGACGAGCGGCGAGCGGGTGGTCTCGATGCACGACTTCCATGTCGGTCCCTACGAGACGGCGGTTGGCGACGCCGAAATGCTCACCGAGATTCGAATTCCGCTGAAGCCCAATGGCAGTTCGGCCTATGAGAAGGTCGAGCGTCGAGCCGGCGACTGGGCAGTCGTGTCCGCCGGCGCCGCAGTGTGGATGGATGGCGGCACGATCGCCGAAGGCCGCGTTGGCCTTGCTGCGGTCGGCGCCAACACCACGGGCATCGGACCAGTTTCAGATGTTCTCCGCGGTGCCACGCCGTCAGAGGAGCTGTACCAGCAGGCTGGCGATATTGCCGCTGCGAACTGCAGTCCCCAAACCGATCAGCGCGGTTCCGCTGAGTACAAGACCCATCTCGCAATGGAGCTCACAAAGCGGGCACTTCGCCGCTCGGTGGCTCGCGCAACCGGACAGGAGGCCTGATCATGCAGGTAAATATGACCGTCAATGGCAAAGAGGTGAGTGAGGAGATCGAGCCCCGTCACCTGCTCGTGCACTTCATCCGAGACCAGCTTGGTCTTACCGGCACGCACTGGGGCTGCGATACCAGCAACTGCGGTACGTGTGTGGTTCTGGTTGATGGTGAGCCCACCAAGTCGTGCACCACGTTGGCCGCAATGACTGGCGGGCACGAGGTAACCACCGTCGAAGGGCTCGAGGTCGACAACGTGCTCGACCCGGTGCAGGAAGGATTCATGCAGTGCCACGGCCTGCAGTGTGGCTTCTGCACGCCCGGCATGATGCTCACCGCCCGAGCGTTGCTCGACAAAAACCCCAACCCGTCCGAAGAGGTAATCCGCGAAGCAATCTCCGGACAAATCTGCCGGTGCACCGGCTACTCAACCATCGTGCGATCCATCCAATGGGCCGCAAACCACGAATCCGCCGTTTCGATCGGGAGCGCATCATGACAACAACCGAACCAGCCCCAGAAGAAACCGAAGAACGGCCGATTGGGTTCGGCAACCTTCTTCGAAAAGAAGATCCCCGCCTTATTCGAGGCATGGGCAACTTTGTCGACGACATCCAGTTACCAGGCATGCTGCACTTGGCGATCCTGAGGTCGCCGATGGCTCACGCCAAAATCAA
The DNA here is from genome assembly GCA_938023735.1 of uncultured Acidimicrobiales bacterium. GTDB lineage: Bacteria > Actinomycetota > Acidimicrobiia > Acidimicrobiales > SHLQ01 > CALLQB01. Next base: position 12,130 of record CALJDK010000047.1, on the reverse strand, counting down.
CAGCATCGATAAGTCGGCGGCCGAGGCTCACCCGAAAGTGGTGGCTGTCATCACCGGCGAGGATCTGGCCGCGCAGGGTCTGGCTTGGATGCCCACGCTGTCCAACGATGTGCAGGCAGTGCTGGCAACCGACAAGGTCCGCTTCCAACATCAAGAGGTCGCTTTCGTTGTGGCCGAGGATCGCTACTCGGCCCGTGATGCGCTCGAACTCATCGAGGTCGATTACGAATGGGTCGACCCGGTCATCGATGTCCGGAAAGCAATGGATGCCGACTCGCCGGTTATCCGCGACGATCTCGAAGGCAAGGCCGACAACCACATCTTCGATTGGGAGACCGGCGACGAGGCAGCCACTCAGGCGGTGTTCGACTCGGCCGACGTGGTAGTGAAGGAAGAGATCATCTACCCGCGTGTCCACCCGGCGCCGATGGAAACCTGTGGCTGCGTGGCCGACGTCGAGCGGGTCTCGGGTCAGCTCACGCTGTGGAGTACTACCCAGGCACCGCACGCGCATCGCACGGTCTATGCGTTGGTGGCCGGCCTTCCCGAGCACAAGATCCGGGTTATCGCCCCCGACATCGGTGGCGGTTTCGGCAACAAGGTACCGATCTATCCCGGGTACGTGTGCGCCATCGTCGCGTCGCTTGTTATCGGCAAGCCGGTCAAGTGGATGGAGGACCGCACCGAGAACCTGGTGAGCACCGGCTTTGCCCGCGACTACGTGATGGAAGGCGAGATCGCGGCCACCAAGGAAGGCAAGATCCTGGCCATCCGAACCAACGTGCTGGCCGACCACGGCGCGTTCAACGGTGTGGCTGCACCCACCAAGTACCCGGCCGGGTTCTTCGGGGTGTTCACCGGTAGCTACGACCTTGAAGCCGCGTACTGCAAGATGCAGGCGGTGTACACCAACAAGGCACCGGGCGGTGTTGCGTATGCGTGTTCGTTCCGTATCACCGAGGCGGTGTATCTGGTCGAGCGCATCGTCGATTGTCTGGCGTACGAGCTGGGCATGGACTCCGCCGAACTTCGGTTGAAGAACTTCATCCAGCCCGACCAGTTCCCGTACGAAAGCAAGACGGGTTGGGTGTACGACTCGGGCGATTACGAGCCTGCGATGCGCAAGGCCATGGAAATGGCCGGCTACGACGAGCTTCGCCGTGAGCAGGCCGAGAAGCGTGAGAAGGGTGAGCTGATGGGAATCGGCATCTCCTTCTTCACCGAAGCGGTCGGCGCTGGTCCACGAAAGGATATGGACATCCTCGGTCTCGGTATGGCCGATGGTTGCGAGCTGCGTATTCATCCCACCGGTAAGGCAGTAGTGCGCTTGTCGGTGAAGACTCAGGGTCAGGGTCACGAGACCACGTTTGCCCAGATCGTCGCCGAGGAGATCGGTATTCCGCCCGAGGACATCGAAGTCATTCACGGCGACACCGACAACACGCCGTTTGGTCTTGGCACCTATGGAAGCCGGTCGACCCCGGTGTCTGGCGCCGCTGCCGCCTTGGTGACGCGAAAGGTTCGCGACAAAGCGCAGATCATTGCTTCAGGAATGCTTGAAGTATCGGTGGCCGACCTCGAGTGGAACAAGGGTTCCTTCAGCGTGAAGGGCGATCCGTCGAAGTCGGTCACGATTCAAGACATCGCCATGAAGGCCCATGGTGCTGGCGATCTACCCGATGGCATCGAGGGCGGCCTCGAAGCGCAGATCTGCTACAACCCCGAGAACCTCACTTACCCGTTTGGTGCCTATATCTGTGTGGTCGATATCGACCCAGGTACCGCGGTGGTGAAGGTGCGACGGTTTATCGCAGTCGACGATTGCGGCACGCAGATCAACCCAATGATCATCGAGGGCCAGGTACACGGTGGTCTCGCCGACGGTGTGGGCATGGCGATGATGGAGATGATTGCCTTCGACGAAGACGGCAACTGTCTTGGCGGTTCGCTTATGGATTACCTCATTCCAACCGCGCTGGAGACGCCCGATTGGGAGACCGGCCATACGGTCACCCCTTCGCCGCATCACCCGATCGGAGCAAAGGGAATCGGCGAGTCGGCAACGGTTGGTTCACCGCCGGCGGTGGTCAACGCCATCGTCGATGCGTTAAAGCCCTATGGCATCCGCCATGCTGATATGCCTCTCACCCCGTCGAGGGTGTGGGAGACCATGCAGGGAAATCACACGCCGCCGATCTAGAGCGGTACGACAAACAGCGGTACGACAATCAGCGGTACGACAAACAGCCGTCCGACAAGCAAGGAACAAGCACAAGTGTCGATGCAGAGCCGACTTGCCGGTCGGGTTGCCGAGTTGATCAGCGAAGGTACCCCCTTCGTGCACGTCACCGTGGTGCGCGCCCAGTGTCCAACATCGGCACGGCCGGGCGATGCGGCCGTGGTGTTCGCCGATGGATCCATCGAGGGATTCATCGGCGGCATCTGTGCCGAGGGTTCGGTGAAGGTTGCGGCGGTGCCACTGTTGGAGTCGGGCGAGCCGGTGCTGTTGCGGATTCTTCCCGAAGACGGCGACGGCTTCCCCGATACCGACGGCGCCGTCACCGTTGTCAATCCGTGCCTGTCGGGCGGGGCGATCGAGCTCTTTTTGGATCCCAAGTTGCCTGCTCCTCGTCTTGCCCTGGTCGGGAGCACCCCTATCGCGCAGGCCATCGCCTCGTTTGCCGAGCCCCTTGGCTTTGCGGTGTCGCGTGGCGACACGCCCGACACGTTAGGAGCAAGCGCTGTCGTGATCTCGAGTCACGGACGCAATGAGGAGGAGAGCGTGCGGGCCGCGCTCGATGCTGGTGTGGAGTTCATTGGTCTGGTGGCCAGCCGCAAGCGTGGTGCGGCCGTGCTCGACTCGCTCGATCTCACCACCGACGAACGAAGCCGGGTTCGAAGCCCTATCGGCATCGACATCGGGGCCAAGACTGCCGAAGAGATCGCGATCTCGATTCTGGCCGAGCTGGTCCGCGAGCTGCGATCGGGCAACTTGCGTCCTTCTGAAGTTCTCATCGAGCGGCCCGAGGTGGCGATCGACCCGGTGTGTGGGATGTCGGTGGTTGTGCAGCACGATACGCCGCACCTTTTGGTGGACGGTGTCGACCACTGGTTCTGCAACCCCGGATGTCGGGCCCGGCATGCCGAGGACGTGAACGCCCCGTGAGCCCAGTTTTTACTGCGCTGGTTCTTGGGGCTGGAGCGTCACGGCGGCTTGGGCAGCCGAAGCAACTTCTCGAGTACAAGGGCAGGCCGCTGTTGCAGCGGGCGGTAGATACGGCGCTTGCGTCGTCGGCGAGTCAGGTGATCGTGGCAATCGGCGGCGCGGCCCCCGAGGTACGCACCAGTATCGATTTCGGTTCTGCCGACGTCGTCGAGAACGTGCACTTCACCACGGGTTGTTCGTCATCGATCGTTTCTGGGCTTGATGCCATCAGCCCAGAGTCGGAAGGATTCACGCTGTTGTTGGGCGACCAACCTGGCGTAACTGCGGCGATGGTCGATGAGTTTGCGGCTTCCTCTGCCGGACACCCGGTATCGGTGTGTCAGTACGACGATGGGCGTGGTCATCCCTTCTGGTTCGGGCGCGATGCGTTTGCCGACGTCAGCGACCTTCAGGGCGATAAAGCGGTGTGGAAGTTGCTCGAATCGGGCAAGCACCCGGTGCACGAGGTTCCGATGAGCGGTGATGTGCCCATCGATGTGGATACGTGGGACGACTACGAGCGGCTATTGGCTGGTACTCGATGAGCTTTGCTGACCGGGCAGAACTCTCGTCGGCCCTGGACGACGTTGGCTATCTCGTCGATGACGGCTTGGCCACTGCGCTGTTCTTGGCGCAGTCAATTCGCCAGCCGTTGCTGGTCGAAGGCGAGCCAGGCGTGGGTAAGACCACGGCAGCGAAGGCCATGGCCGACGCACTTGGTGGACCATTCTTTCGGCTTCAGTGCTACGAGGGGATCGGCCCGGCCGAGGCGCTCTATGAGTGGAACTACGCCCGCCAGCTTTTGTCGATCCGTTTGGCCGAGGCATCGGCCGAATCGGTATCGGAGGCCGAGCTGTTCTCCGAGGACTTTCTTCTCGAGCGTCCGCTGCTGAAGGCGTTGCGCCACACAGGTCCAGAGCCAGCGGTGTTGCTTATCGACGAAATCGACCGGGCCGACGACGACTTCGAGGCGCTGCTCTTTGAGTTTCTCGGCGAGCAATCGGTGTCGGTGCCCGAGCTCAAGACCTATCACGCAGTGATCGAACCGGTGGTGATTCTCACGTCCAATCGAAGCCGCGAGCTTCATGACGCACTGAAGCGAAGATGTCTGTATCACTGGATCGAATTCCCCACCGTCGAACGCACCGCGCAGATTGTTCGTCGGAACGTGGCCGCCGCCGCCGAACCTCTCGTGAACGCAGCGAGCGCCTTCGTGCACGATGCGCGGCGCCTCGATCTCGACAAGGCCCCGGGCGTGGCTGAAGCAATCGATTGGGTTGGGGCTCTTCACGCCTTGGGTATCACCGATCTCACCCCGGCCGATACCTCCGACACCCTGATGGCGGTTATCAAGACCCCTGACGATCTTGCAACGGTTCAGGCTGCAATGTCGTCAGGAGACCTGAGCGTGGGGAGTTCCTCGTGACCCTGTTGCTTGCCCACCACGATGTGCTGCATTTGTTGGGCGTCGCATCGGTACTTGGCTCCACCGGCGTCTCCGCTGGCTTGTTGTTGCATATTGTGCGGCTCAACCGACGGAGATGACCACTCAAACGCTGTTCCGCGGGGTCGACGCGGCGGTATTTGTCGCAGCGCTCAGCGATCGCCTGCGCATGGTTGGTGTTGATGTCGGCCTATCGGCCACCCACCGCTTTGCCGAGTGCCTTGCCGTTATTCGGCCAACCGACTCCTCGTCGATGTATTGGACAGCTCGTACCTGCCTGGTGAGCGATCCGTCGCAGATCGAACGGTTTGATGCGGTTTTTGAGGCGGTGTTCGATGGCGATGGATTACCGATCCGTCCCAAGGAGCGGAACACCCCCAAGCCAACACCCAACACCAGGGGTACCTTGCTGCGGCATTCGGGTCCGACCGATGGATTGGCCGAAGCGCAGGGGCGCTTTACTACCGAGTTCCGACCGATGGTTGGCGAAGACGACCCTTCGGACTCGGCGGTTAACGACGAGTCGGTCACAGAGCTTCCCGAGATGTTCCCGGCTGAACTTTCGGCACTCGCCGACGAGCCGTTTGCCTCGCTGTCGAGGGCCGATCTTGATCAAATCGGCGGGTGGCTTGCCGAATCGATCTCGAGGTTCCCCAACAAGCCGACTCGCCGGTTCCGATCCGCTCATTCGGGATCGGTCGACCTCCGCCGAACGGTCGCTGCGTCACGAGCAACAGTTGCCGAGCCGATTCGGATGATGCGACGTCGTCAGCGTTTAGCTCCACGTCGGGTCGTGATGGTGGGCGACGTGAGCGGATCGATGCAGTCGTTTACTCGGATCTACCTGCACCTCATGAGAGCGTTGGTTGTGAAGGGGGACGCCGAGGTCTTCACGTTCGCAACGTCGCTTCGGCGGGTCACGGTGCAACTTCGCGATCGCGACCCCCAGGCGGCAATCGACCGAATGTCCGACGAAGTCGAAGATCGCTTTAGCGGCACCCGTATCGCCGAGAGCTTGAAGGAACTGCTCGCTAGTCCGGTCTGGTCGTGCCGGCTCCGTGGTGCCGTGGTGCTCATCGCATCGGATGGCTGGGAGGCCGGCGACCCGGCCGAGTTGGAGCGGGCCATGCGTCGGCTGAATAGGTTCGCCGACCGGATCATTTGGATCAACCCACGTTCAGCGGAAGACGACTACCAACCGTCGACCGCAGGCATGTCGGCCGCGCTGCCGTTCGTCGACACCTTCCTGAGCGGCCACTCGCTCCGGTCAATGCGCCAAGTAATCGACGCTCTAGCCGGCCGCCTCTAACTCCAAACCCCAAACCTTGAACCCGAACCGGTACCGCTAGCGCGGGGCAGGACCCCCAGATCCGGTACCGGTTCGGGGTGGGTTTCGTTCGCTGGACTATTTGTTGTTTGCGATATCGAACGTGAAGTCTTCTGATTTGGCGGCCTTGCCTCTGGCGTTCGTTCCTACGTATTTGAACGTGAACTTCGAGAAGTTCAGTGTGACGTTCTCGGTTAGTCGATCTTCGCCGCCGGATCCGCCCGTAGAAATGGATGTCACGATCACATTCTCGAAGATGTAGGTGATGCTATCGACCGGATTGTTGCCGGCGTTGCGCACAACCAAGGTCACCTTTTTGAAGTTGATGCCCTTCGCGACTGCCTTTAGTAGGTCCTCGCTTGAGGAGTCGACGAACTTGGTGAGCGAGAGATCCTGGAACTCGGCTTTGCCTTGGCCTCGGCCGGCGCCGGCGTGGGTGGTGCCGGACTGTGAGGCGCCCCATGACCAGGCGAGAATGTCGATCTCGCCCTTGTGCTCTTGGTCCTGTGACTCGCCTTTGGCCTCTGGGCCCTCGACCTTAAGAAACATGTCTACGGCCATAGCTAGGCCTCCTCTTTGTTCGTGCTGTGCGTGCTGCGGTTGTTGGTGAGTGTGAACTGATAGGTGGCGGTGCCGTCTCCGCCGAGGCCGATGTGGCGCTGGGTCGCGATGTAGGACCCGGCTGCGTTGTGAAACGCACCGGTTCCTCCGATGATGGTGAAGTTGTCGGGGGCATCATCAAGCGATGCGACTCCCGAACCGGCGATGGTGCCGTTGGCCAACACGAAGTGATGGGTTTCAATGCTCGTTGGCGAATCGCTGCCAACGTGCGACGACGAGGCGATGCGTCGGTACTCGCCGTGGAGGGAGCCCTCGGCGCCAGAATCGTCGATGAGGTCGCCGGAGATGATGGCACTCTCGCCAACCCCGGGCGCCAACCGGCCAGCCGATGAGATTCGGAGCATCGAGCACTCGATGGTGAACGAGTTGCTGTCACCCCCGCTCGTGGTTTCCGCGGAGGCGGCTGTAGTTGCGCCGCCCACGCCAATGGCTGCGCCGGCGAAAACGCCGCCAAGCACAGAACGTCGTGACACTTTCATAATTTTCTCCCCACCTGGGATGCCCGCTGCATCCCGAGTGGGGGAAACACTATCGAAGAGACTGAAACAACACTGAATCGAGATAAAGGGATTGGAATGAAGTGTCGGCCGGCCGACACAGGTGTCAGACACGAGTGTCGCGGTGGGTAGAGAGCTGGCGACACAGGTGTCAGACACGAGTGTCGCGGTGGGTAGGGGGCTGGGGGTGGTTACCATCCGTTGATGGGCAGAGTTCGGGTGATGCTGGTGGTTTTGGCGATGGCCATGCTGGCATCGGCTTGCGGAACCGGTACTGCCGACTCGGTGGCCGAGTCTGCGCCTTCGACCACGGTGGAGCCAACGTCTTCGACACCGGAGGAACCGGTGGAGTCCGTCACCCCGGCGTCGACCGTCGACGCCGCGCCTTCAACCACCGCAGCTGTACCCACTACCGCAGTAACCACCGACACCACCGCAGCACCAGCCGCCGACTCCACCACGACACCCGCAACCACGACACCCCCAACCACCCTCGCCACCCCCGCCCCAGCCTGTACGCGAGTCACCGACTTCGCCACCGCTGCCCAGCAACAGAGCTGGCGGGTGACCCTCGACGGTGTGATGGGTGGGTTGTCGAGCGGCCAGGTGGAGTTTGTCGACGACACCATGGTGTTCACGGGCGAAATCGTGACCCAAGGCGGCGGGTTCTCGCTGCTCCGCACGGGCTTGGATTTCGATGCGTTCGCCGACGGCAGCTATCTGCAGGTGCGGGCCCGAGCCGACGGCCGTCGCTATGAGATGGTGTTCAAAGACTCACTCGAGGGCCGCCGAGGCTCGCTGTTCCATGAGGCCGACGTGTCGTTTGTCGATTCCGACGACTGGCAGGAGGTGCGCGTCGAGCTCGACGGTTTGCGAACCACCATCAACGGTCGCCCGATCGACACCGAACCGTTCGACAAAGACCGAGCGTCGGAGATGGGCGTGATTCTCAAGGACGGCGTGGACGGTGAGTTCCGTATCGAGCTCGACTGGGTCGACGTTTGCGCCGAACCACAGTAAACCCGAACAATGTTTGGGCTGGTTGGCCTTTGAAACCGAGAGAAACGTCCGATTGAGCAAATAGTCGTGACCGGGCTGTTTTGATGCCCGTCACCTTGCTCTTCAAAGGCCTCTCCCTTGAGAATTCGAACTCTGGTCATGCTTGTGGCACTCATGCTTGTCGCGGCAAGCTGCAGCAGCGCGGCCGAAAACGGTTCGTCCGATACCGATGATTCGTCGGCCGAGTCTGAACCGACCGATGAACTTGCCTTCGGCGACGACGACGCAGACACCGACAGCGACGCAGACGCCGATGACCGGATGGTTCTGGAAGTCACCGCATGGAAGGGCACCGAGGCCGAGCCGGCTGGGTTGCCCGAACTCATCGCCGACTTCGAGCAGGAGCATCCCGACATTCGGGTTGAGCTTCAGGTGTCGTCGCGTGTCGATACCGATGTTGTCGTGGTGCCCCGTGTAAAGGAGGGGGCTCCGCCCGACGTCATGATGACCGACCTTGTGCTGGCGAAGGCGCTTGCAGGCGAGGGCCTTCTTGTCGACCTTGACGTGGACAGCGATTGGTACGGCCGCCTCGAACCGTCGTTGCGTGATGCGATTACCACCGATGAGCAGGTGTATCTGCTGCCCCTTGAAGTGATCGGTATGGGTAACTTCGTCAACACGTCGCTGCTGAGCCAGGTGGGTATCGACGAGCCGCCGACCAACATCGATGATCTGTTGCGCACCTGTGGCCTTCTGGCCGATGCGGGAATCTCTCCGATGATCGTCACCTACTACAGCGCCACGCTGCTGGCTCTGGGTATCGCCCTTCAGGCAACTACTGCGGAGACCACTGACTTTGTCGATGGCACTCGTCGCTTCGTTGATGACCCGGCGTTCCAGGATGCGCTCGACGTACTGCGGGACATGATCGACAACCGTTGCTTTGATCCCGAACAGCAGGCAGGGCTCGACCCGTGGAGCACCGCGCTCACTGCATTCAGCGAGGGGCAATACGCCATGATGCCCCAGGGTGCGTGGAACATTCTGTCGTTTGTTGATGTCGAGGGTCTGGACTTTGCGTTCGCTCCGATGCCGTCGTTTGCCGGTGGCGTTGGCCTTGAGTTTCCGGGTATTGGTTGGTCGGTTCCCGCGGATGGCGACCAGATGGATGCAGCGGTCACCTTTGTTGAGTGGTTTGCTCGACCCGACCGGATTCAGGTGTTGATTGATGACGAGGCTGCGTACACGCCGTTCGATGATGGCTCGTCGGGGACTCCGGCACTGGCCAGTTCTTACGATCAGGCCCGCCGCAACGGTGCATCGCTCAACTATCCGTTCAGCACCCTCGAATGGCCGGGCGAGCTTGGTCGTGAAGTTTCCGACAGCCTCACCGAGTTCTTGTTGGATCCAACGATGACGAACGACGCAATCCTGGCCCGATGGGATGCCTGGGTGGTCGCCAACTCATAGATGGTTGGAAACGCGGCTCTCAAGTAGCGAGATTTCCATGCCGATCATGATGGGATGACAAGACTCTCGCGGGTGGCGCTTGCTGCTTTGGGCATCATTGGCGTTCTTGCCACGATCGTCGCGGTCGGTCGATTTGATGATGACGCGGTTCGCCGTCGAGAGGCTGCTCGGAACGAAGGTGCGGCGTTTATCGGTGCCCAGGTCGTGGCCGAGATTCAGGAGTCGATAACTGCGGCTCAGCGCTTCGGACTCGTGACCATTGCCGAATGGCCCGAGACAGCAGAGTACGAAGAGATCTGGGCGTCGTTCGCTCCATCGTTGCCAGGAGATTCAACCGCCGCTGTGGTGTTTGAGATTGCCACCGAGGATGTTGCCGCGTTCGAGCAGGCCGAGCGAGCTATCACTCCCGGCTTTACTGTGGAGCGGTTTGATTCGGCGGACCCCGGGTACGCGTTGGTTGTTGCCCGGTCGGCTTCACCCGAGATGGCTATTGGGTCTGATCTAGCAGGTCAACCAGGTCTCAGCGAGCGACTGATGATGGTGCCAGCTACGGCACTACGGGTCTTCGAAAGTGACTTTCGCACTGAGGGAACGTCGCAGAACCAGTTGCAGTTGGTTCGCCGATTGGTTTCCGATGGCCCCGACGGGCTCCGGCGAGATGCCTGGAGCATTGTGCAGATCGATCTGACCCCAGCGTTTACGAATGCGTTGGAAAGCGCTGGCCCCGGTTTCGGTGCTCGCTTTGCTATCGAGGGCTTTGAGAACGATGCGTCCGTTGGGCTCGAAGAAGCATTGGGCGACGGCGTCGTTCGGCGCGATGAGGTGGTTGGCCCGGTCGAGTTGACCATCGATGTATGGAGCGATGATCGCAACGTGCAGACGGTTTCGCGCGTTGGTGTTGTGGCTGCCGGACTCACCATCACGCTGGTTGTCATGTTGTTGGCTTCGTTGGCGTCGTCGATGCTTGCCAATCGTCGCCGGGCCAGGGTCGACGCTCGCGATGCCCGACACGATCACCTCACTGGTCTTCCCAACCGACGCTGGGTGAATGAGCATCTCCGCGAACTCAACGGCCAGCCGGTTGCCGTGTTGTTCTGCGATCTCGATCGTTTCAAGGTGGTAAACGACAGCGCTGGTCACGCCGCCGGTGACGAGATTCTGGTCGAGGTGTCGAAACGAATGTGCGCAGCGCTCGATGACCACACCAAGATTGCCCGGTTCGGCGGTGATGAGTTCTTGCTCGTGTGCTCTGGCGTCGACGATGTCGAGTCGCATGCGAAGAAGGTTGCGGCGGAAATCCGCGAGGTTGTGGCTGCGCCGTTTGCCATCGATACCAGCGAGTTCCGTACATCGCTGTCGGTCGGCATCGCCTCGACGCAGCACATGGTGGCTTCGGACGGCAATGAGCTGGTTCGGGCCGCCGATGTTGCGTTGGGTCTGTGTAAGCAGCGGGGCCGCAATGGTGTGGTCACCTACGACGATCGTCTCCGCGCCGCCGAGTTGGATCGTCTTGAGCTGGAACGAGATCTTCAGCAGGCTCTCGATGACGGCGACATGGTGGTGTATTACCAGCCACTGGTTGGTCTCGATCGGGAGATCGTTTCCTACGAGGCGCTGGTTCGATGGTTCCGAAACGGCGACGTTGTGTCGCCGGCTGACTTCCTACCGGTGGTCGAGGAAATCGGTCGAATGTGTGATTTGGGCGAAGTGGTTCTTCGTCAGGCGGTGGCGCAGTTCGCTGCCGGAGTCGCGCCTGGGTCGGCGGTTACGCTTCATGTAAATGTCGATGCGGCCCAGTTGGTGGTACCAGCCTTCCCTGGCATGGTCGAGTCGGTGTTGCAGGAACATGGTTTGCAGCCCGAGCGGCTCATCCTGGAGCTGACCGAGGGCGAGTGGGGCGAGTCGATCGAGGAGATCCTTCCCGTTCTTGACGAGCTCGCAACCCTTGGTGTGCGGTTCGCAATCGATGACTTTGGTACCGGTAACTCGGGCATGGGTCGCACCTTGGCGGTGAACGGTCTTGCCGAAATCAAGCTCGACCGTTCGATGGTGAATCAACTTTTTGACCACCGCAATCGCACGTTCTTCTCGGGGTTCACGAGTACGGTTCGTGAACTCGGTATCGAGGTAATCGCCGAGGGTATTGAGACCGAAGAGGACATGCGGTGCGCTGCCGCCACGGGTATCGATCGCTTCCAGGGCTACCTCTTTGCTCGTCCCGCCCCGGCAAGTGACATCGATTTCGCCGCCGAGTCGACCGGTGGTCCTTTCGTGGCAGAACCCCTCTTGCGAGCCAGCTAACTGACGACCGGCGGGTTGCAAGGCCATAGCGACCGGCGGTTGGTTCCGAGCTACCGCCAGGCTGATGAAAATGCGGCGCTTCGGGCGGCGGTTGTAGGTTTGCGCCCATGAGCTACGAAACGATCCTGGTAGATAACAGCGATGGTGTCGTCACGATCACCATGAATCGGCCGGAGCGGCTCAACGCCTGGACGTACCAGATGGGCGCCGAGCTCACTGCGGCAATCATCGATGGGAACGCCGACGACGATGTACTCGGTTTTGTC
>CALJDK010000046.1 GCA_938023735.1 uncultured Acidimicrobiales bacterium | reverse complement strand
AGATCAGGTGATCTGACGTTCGTCGGCGATCACCTGACACCGGTTCGGATCAGTGCACGACGCCGGATCCAACGCTTCGGCACGTTTGGCAAGAAGCGACAACTCGCGGCGTGCGTGTGTGAGCTGATCGATCTGCGTATCGATGGACGCTATGTGAGCCTCGATAAGCGAAACGGTATGCGAACACGACCGCTCGCCTGCACCCTTCAGCTCCAAAACCGACGCAATCTCAGCCAGAGTCAGCCCGGTCGACTGCGCGTCGCGAACAAACCGAAGCCGTTCGATGGCAACATCGTCGTAGTCCCGGTAGCCGCTCGGCGTCCGATGCGGCTCATCGAGCAACCCGATCGATTCGTAGTAGCGAACAGTTTTCGCCGTCACGCCACACCGCTCAGCAAGCTCGCCGATCTTCACAACTCCAGGCTACCAAACCTTCTATCCAACTAGAAGCTTCTGGCACACCCATCACATACAAGCAGCGGGTCGGCGGCGTGAGACTAGGCCTAGCTGAGCCTGTCAGTGGTGGTCGGTAGCTTGGTTGTAGGCCGGTCGTAACGTTTGGTGTTGCGCTCGGCGGATGCTCGACTGCCTCTTCCAACAACACCTCTGGCTGTCCTCTCGATACCGACTCATGTTGTTGAGGAACGCCCATGACCACCACCCACTCCCTACCCGTTCGAGCACCGTCTGCTTTCGAGCAACTGGTTGCGTTGGGTTGGCAAATCAACGCCAACCAATACAAAGCCGTTCACCTCGCGGCGCAATACGAAGAAGAAGCCGAATGGTTCTACGACGGGCTCAAAAGCGCAGCCCTCGGCATCTCACGCGAGCTACAAATCCACTCCACCACCGCCCGAGAATGGATCCGAGTCGGCCACTCACTGCGCTATCTCCCACTCATCGACGCCGCCTTCGCCGCCAACGAAATCTCCTACGCCAAAACCCGAACTCTCACCCGGTGGGCCGACGAACACAACGAACAACAACTCCTCGACCTCGCCCACCAACACTCCGCCGAGCGGCTTACCACCGCCATCGCCAAAGTCCTCGATCACAACAGCCCCGAAAGCGACGAAGCCCGCGACCAACAGCACCACGACAATCGAAGCTTCGACAGCTACACCGACGGCGACGGAATGGTCGTCATCCGAGTCGTCCTACCACCCTCAAACGCCAAACCCATCCTCGCCGCCGTGAACAAGCTCGTCCAACGAATAGCGAAAACCCCCGCCAACTCCGATAGCGAAGGCAACACCGCCGAAGAAAACCCCATCGAGGACGCTCCCGCGGAAGCACTTGATCAACAGAAAGTGGCCGACCACCCGAAATCGGCCACTCAAAGTGACCAAGACGCTCCCGCGGAAGCGCCAACTCTCACACCCCGCATGAGATTCCCAACAACCCTCAAAGAGCTAAGCCGACGCTGGCAACCCCCACAAGACAGCGACAACTGGTACATCCCAGCGCCCTGGCAACAACGAGCCGATGCCTTTATGGCCCTCTTCCTTGGTATCGACATCGACCTCACCACCGAAGTCGTCATCCACATACGAGGCGATGGAAACACCTTCAACGACGGCACACCCATCACCACCAACGCCATCGCCCGCCAACTCGACGACGCATTCATCCGATTCCTCATCCACGACGCCCAAGGCCACCCAATCGACGCCACCAACAAACGACGCCACCCAACCACCCGCCAAGCCCGCCTCGTCGACGAACAACACAACCACCAATGCGTCGAATGCGGCAGTACCGACAACCTCGAATACGACCACAACCCGCCGTACCAACAAACCCGCCACACCGTCACCACCGAGCTCGAACCCCGCTGCCCACCCTGCCACCGAGCCCGACACCGCCACGACCAAGGCCCACACGACCTTGCGGCGTAGACGTGTTGCCCCCGCGACGTAACTCAACTCGGAGCGATTCGCGGGTTATGAGCCCGAGGATCTACCAGCCCGCTCCCTGACTGCCACCAAGAGGCTGTCTTATCGATCACATTCACCATGTCGCGATATGGGCGATACCCGCGTCGTCGAGGAGACCTACAACGACGCGCAGAAGCTCAAACTGCTGAGCCCCCAAGCGACTCGAAGGCGGCTACGTATGGCTCTTCGGCTTCGCCGCTGGTGTCCAAAAGTGGGCTCGGGGGGCTGAAGGCAGCAGAGTGACTCGCACCATGTCGGTGATGAGCTCGTCGACCTCATCGATACACAGCACCACAACCGCGGGAACCCACCCACACGGCTGTGAGCAGAGAATCTGGCCAAAACCAGAATTCGGTCGGTTCATATTCCGGTTCGGCTGGCTCTATCCAACTCGCGACGCGACCGGGCTAGTCTGTTCTCCCGGAAACCGTCAGGAAATATTAAGGCCAGCATCAGCTTGACGGCGGAGGCTGGCGTCTATGAAACCGACGACGACGCCATCAGCGATGCCACCAAACACCCCGTCCCTCTTCCCCGGCAGCCTTTGGGTCGTCGCCAGGATGATGGCGTTTGCGGTGGTGGTTGCCGCCTGCTCAGGGACTGACGACAGCGCTACCAGCAGTGTCGAACCCAGCGAACCGCCCGCCGCAAGCACGAGCATTGTCGAATCAGGCACTGTCGAATCAGACACTGTCAAGCCCGCCACGGGTACGAGCGTCGAACTGGCGTTAGAGGAACCTCAATCCAAAATCCTCTCTGCCTACTACGGGCTCGACGCTCTGCCTGCAGCAACGAATGTACTTTGCCCCATTGCAGT
>CALJDK010000045.1 GCA_938023735.1 uncultured Acidimicrobiales bacterium | reverse complement strand
GCGTCGATTTCGGCGTGGACCTCGTTGATCTTCACCCGAAAGATCGACGGCTTGATCCAGAGTACGTGCTCGGCGTCGGCCAGGATCTCCATGAGGTCGTCGATGTCTTCGCGGAAGTCCTCGGCAACGTTGTCGTAGTTGGTGCCCAACTCCACGATGACATGGCTGGTGATGAGATCGGGTCGGTCTTTTAGAATGTCGACGACGTTGTACACGTGCAGGCCGCCAAAGCCGACCCATTCCACCGACCGCGGTGCAAACACATCGGCGATGGGGTTCCGAGCGCCGTTGGCGACCGAGTCGTGAAGGAGAAGGATCTTGTCGCCAGCTTCGGGAACCGGTGTCGCCCCGGCTGGTTTCTGGATTGCCCCAGGCACCAGCAGAGACAGCGTCACAACCAGCGATATCACGAGGGCCGACAGGCGGCGCAGGGTGACTGCTGCGGGCAGGGTGGGGGACCGATGCATAGCTCTTCATCGGTCGAAATGGGGGAGGATTTACGTCGCTGAATCGACCTGAGTCGAATGGCTCAGACCTTGATTGTTCGGCACGAAAGCTCGACCGGTGGCAGGCCATCGCGGTTGTTGACCTCGATGCAGAGTTCGCGGGTGCCACGCCTCAGCCGGATGAGTCGGTCGAAGCCGATCAGGTCGTTTGGGTGACCGACGTTCCTGGCCAGTGATGGCCGACGCACGTTGGTCGTTTGCGCAGCCCGCACCAGCTGGCCGTCGACCGTGATTCGGACCCATGGCTTGGAGATGAGATCGGGGTCATACGCCCAACCTTTGACCCGCACTCGAGGCGTGCGCTGCCCGGCCCTGACATCGGCCTTGTTCACTTTGACTCGTGAGAGATCTCCTTCCGGGATCCGGTTCCAGGGCACCGTACCGTCGAGGTTGTCGGCCATGAATTGGGCCAACGCTTTGGGGCCTCGGCCTTGAAGATGAATGCCGTCGGACCGGGTGTAGTGGGTGTTGCGGGCGGTTTCGGCGCCCCAGTCGACGACGTGCAGGTTGCGGTAGCGATGTGCGGCGCTTTGGATGATGCCTCGGGGTTCGGCGATGGCGCGCCGGAAACGCGACGGCTGAAGCCACAGCACATGATCGGCTTTGCCCAGCAATCGCATAAGGCGGTCGAGATGGCGGCGAAACTCTTTGGGCTTGTTGTTGTAGTTGGTGCCGAGCTCGACGATGACGTCGCTGGTGACCAGGCGTGGGTGGGCTTGGAGTAGTTCGATGGCGCCCGAGACCTCGAGTCCGCCGAAGCCGACGAATTCGAGTCGGTGGTTTGGGAACGCAGCGATGATGGAGTCGCGGGCGTTCGTGACCACCGAGTCGTGCAGCACCAGGATTCGCTTTCCCGGTTTCGGCGGCGGGGCAGCTTCTGCCGGTTGGACTATCGAAACGAGCGAGGCGAAGAAAACCAGCACGACGGCAACAGCGAGCAACCGGGCAATCCGACCCCGACTCAGCTGACGTGACGTTTCAGTGCTTTCCACGCCGACACAGTAATGACGCCGGCAGTGTTTTTCTAAGCGGCAATCACGCCACTACTCGAGTTGTGCGGCGCCGGTTGCGACGAGGTCGGTGCCGGGAAGGCCAAAGGCTTTCCCAAAGATGTATTCGACGCTCATCGTGAGCGTCACCGTCACCTCGTTCCCCGATGTTGATGCGCCAGCTATGGCCGCATCGTCGAGGTTTCGCGCCCCAACCGATGCCGCGATGACCTGTGCGGCCAGCGCCGGGTCGAGGACGATTTCGCCCGAGGTTCGCAGGATCTGCTGATCGACTGCCGCAGCGGCGGCGTCGTTGGCGGCGGCATCGGCGGCGTTCTCAAGTTCGCGCTGTCGAAGATGCACCGCCGTGAAGTCGACGGCGAGCGCGCCGAGGACGATCAGTATCAACACGGCCGCAGGCATGAACATCAGAACTGATCCGCGCTCGTTTGCTTTCTCGAGGCGGGTCATCAGCAGCCGCCTTCGGGCACGCCATCGCGGTAGGGGTCGATGATTTCCGAGTGCACCGAGCGCACGGTTATCGAATCACCGAAACCGCCAATCCAGGGCAACGTGATTGCCGGGACCTCGTAGCTCACTTCCATCGAGACTCGGTTGCAGCGGGCGAACGGTCCCGCCGCCTCAACGCTGCCCACCGTTCCTCGACCATCCGATCTTCCGAAGGCGGCCAAAGCCTGGTTGGCCCGAGAGTGCGCCGACGAAGCGGCAACCCCTTCGTCGCTCTCGACAAACACGCGGACCCCCTCGCGCGATGCTGCGGTGACCGCCAGCTTCGCATCAACAACCGCCCACGCATTGACGATGAGTAACGCTCCGATGACGAACACCAAAAAGCCAAACGGAAGTGCTTCGATGCCGCCCGCAACGCCGCGGTCGTCTCGCACGTCTGGCAGTCGGATCTTCATGGGGTCTTGAACTCCTCGGTCCGGACCTCGAAGCTTCGATCGATCGTCGCCAAAGACGAGCTATCGCCCACGAGAAGCGGAAGGACCGTCGGCACCTCGGCCGTCACGTGCAGCACGACCACATCAGGGTCGGACAGATTCCACTCGACGTTCAGACGCTCGTGACCAAACTGACCGAGACGAGAACGCATCTCGCCGGTCACCGAGCCGGTCGCGGCAGCCCGCCGCTCGGACGAGTCGAAACCGGCCACGGTTCGGGCCCCTTCGTACGCCACGCTGGTTACCACCGACCTCGCATACAGACTAAAGATCACTTGCACGGCAAAGAGCAGCAGCACAAGGAACATTGCGATGCCGAACACCATCGAGAACAGCCCAGCACCACGATCGCCGGAGCCATGTTTGGGAGACGGCTTCGTCGTTGCGTCCTGCCAGGGCTGACTAGCCGCCAATCTGGTTGACCTGGGTCTTTACGTTGTCGGCGCTGTCATCGAGGATGCCCTTGAAGGCCAACCAGGCAGCGACACCGAGAAACGCCACGATCAAGATGGCCAGTGCCATCGAAATCACACCTTCACCACGGTCGTCGTACGCTCGCTCGACAAGGTTGTCTTTGGCAATCATCAATGCGGTGATCAGGCGCAGTGCGTTGTCGTTCATCATTTGGGTTACCGCTTTCATTGTTGGTTTCAGAAGTCAGGGGAAGAGAAGAGTGGAAGAGAATGAGAAGAGTGAAGGCGAGCGATCAGGAGCCGGAAAAGACGGAAAGGGCGTCGATAAAGGGAACGAGCATCAACATCACGCCCGGGATGAGGGTTGCGATCGTTACCGGGATCCAGACCTGCTGCGTGCGTCGTTCGATGCTCTCGATGAGTTCTCGCTGAACGTCGCGCCGAATCGATCGAGCTTCCTCACCGACCAGTCGGCCAAGGTCGGCAGCGTCGCTGTTGAGAGCCAACACGCTGACGAGTCGATCAACGGCTGGTTGGTCGGCGAGATCCGACCACTCGCGTAGCGCTTCGACATCGCTGAGTCCCTGCCGGGTCCGGAGCCTCACTCGTTGCAGATCTTGTGCGGTTGCTCCATCGCCTCGATCGGCCAGACGGTTGATTGCACCGCCGAGCGAGTAGCCCGAGCCAAGCAGCATTCCGAGTTGTTCGGCGACAACGGGTAGCTCTAAGAACACCCGTCGCTTCCACCGGTCAGATGCGCCGGCAATGCGTTGCTCCATGATGAGGAAGACGAGAATGGGGCTCCCGAGTAAAACGAGCGCCAGAACCGCTGGCGGCACCCGAAGCACCACAGCAGCAAGAGTCCCGACAATAAGGACGGTTACACTCCAGCCGATCTGCTGCACGCGGTACTCGGTTGAGGTAACCGGCGAGTGGATTCGCTCTAGTCGAACCGACAACTCCTCGTTCACCCCAAAGAGCCGCGCCACCCGTTCGCCGACCTCTCGCGAGAGTGGAGCGATGACGTCTCGGAAAGATCCGACCGAGAACATCCCCGCAGTGCTCGGTCGAGCCATCCCGCCTGGCGTGTAGGGAGTGAGTCGGTCGATGAGGGTCCGCCGGCTGAAGGGACGAAGTTCGGCGAGCAGAAGAGTGAACCCGATCCAGGCCACGCCGGAGAACATGAGAAGAAGGCGCAGGCTCATGTGGTAAATACCCGCCGCTCGTCGGGGAGCGTCATGATGCGGCCCGCCCAGAACCAGCAACCAACGATCATCGCAAGCGCCGCGAGCACCACAAGCTGTCCGGTGGCACCCTGATACGACGCGCGGCCGTTGCCGATCGACATTCCCGCAAGTGCCATTCCGATCGGCACGATCAGCACAAAGAACCGGGCAAATTTGGCGCCAGCCTGCCGACTCTCGGCGTCCTTCCGGCCTTGGGTGTCTTGAATCCGGTCTTCGATCAGGGAGTCGAGTCGTCGTCCGAGGTCGCTGCCACCAAGTTCATGGGCAATAAGGAGTGTCTCGAACGTGACGTCCGCAGTGGCATCGGCCAGTCGCGCCTTGAGAACCGCCACCGTCTTTTCGAAGTCGGTCGAGAGCAGCCATTCGCGGTGACCAGCATCGAACGCCGATTGCATCTCGGCTGGTGCACGAAGCCCTACCTCGAACAACGCCTGGGGGACCGATCGACCAACCGATGAGGTAAGAAGCCGGATTTCCTCGAGCATTCGAGGCCATGCATCGCGCGCTCGGTCTCGCCGAGCCCGGCGGCGTTGGCGGTACGACGCCAACGGAAAGCTCGCCCCAAAAATTGCCGCGGCAAGAGCTGGGAGAATCCCGCCAAACAGCGCGTATGCCAGCGCAGCGCCGAGGGCGGCGAGGGCCCCGACCACACCGACAAACTCGCCGCGATTTACCTCGTCGAGGCCGGCCTGTACAAGCCAGTGCTCGAAGCTCGGCCGTGAGCGTCTCGTCTCACCCACCGGTGCCGGAGCGATGCCGAGCTGACGCCACCCAAACACGGCCGACGTGTAGATGTAGTACACCCCGGTGGCGGCGATCAGCGCGATGGCCAGGCGGGTCACGAAAGTGTTCCCGAATCCACGTCGAGTAGCTGGCGCACGTCGGTGCCGGCGGCTTTGAGCGAATCGCCGACGCGTTCGGGAATTGACCCGCTCCAAACCAGCTGGTCGTCGCTCCCAGACCGGGCAAAGACATCGGTGACGGTAAAGGTGGTGGCGTCCGGGCCTGCAGCTTGATCTTCAACACAGACGACTTCGCTGACGACCGGGCCATCCGGAGTTCGCACGCAATGAACCACAACGTCCACGGCCTCGCTGACCAGGTTGTTCAACGCCGACATCGGGATCTCGTTGCTGGTTTCGGAAAGCTGTGCAATGAATCGGAGACGAGACAGGGCTTGCCTGGCCGAACCGGCGTGGATGGTGGTGTAGCCCTTCACCCCACTCGACAACGTCAGCAGAAGGGGAAGTGCCTCTTGATCGCGAACCTCGCCGACGATGGCGATATCGGGGGCCATACGAAGAAAGCCGGCAACCAGCTTCCTAAGATCAACCCCGGGCCGATCGGCCCGAGGCGCTCGGGTCTGCATGCTCGCCACGTTTGGGAGCGGAACGTCAGCTTCGAAGACCTCTTCGGCCACAACCACGCGAAGCGAAGGGTCAAGTTCTGCCGCGCAGCACGACAAAAGAGTCGTCTTTCCGCTGCCCGGGGCTCCGGCAAACACAATGGTCTGCCGGGCCCGGACACATTCGGCAAGAAAAGAAGCCACGGCTGGCGTCATCGACCCGGAGTCGACCAGCTGATCAAGGCTCCGAAACGCGACACCGGTGAACTTTCGAATGTTCACCATCAGATGACCGCCGTGAGCGATATCTCGATGGACGATGTGAAGGCGAGCGCCACTATCTAGTTGTGCGTCCTGAAGCCCTTCTGACGGGTCAAGCTTTCGATGCGAGCCGCTTGCATCGTTGAGAATCTTGGTGAGGGTCCGTTCGATGTGACTGTCGTCGTGGAACGACTCATGGTGATACCCGCTTTCACCGCGGTGCCGTTTCACGAAGATCGCATCTGGCCCGTTGACCATGATCTCCCAAACGTCGTCATCGGCGAGGAGCGGCGCAAGGGGTCCGTAGCCAGCAATGTTGCGGTAAGCCCGTTCGGCGACGACGTCGGGATCGGCAAGGTCAAAGGGACGGAGCCCCCGGCGGAAGTCGATGCTCCACCGGTCGATTTCGGTGGTGATGAGGTCGCGAAGCTGCTGATCAGCACCTGGCTCGCCGACATCGAGTTGCAGGTCTTTGGCATGGAGCTGAACGGCGTCTTCGACCGCTGCGAGCGGAGAGAGTTCGGGTTCGAGAAGAGTCATGAGGCGGCTCCGTTGGGTGCTTCGTGAAGGGTTCCGAGGCTTCCGGGTTTCACAGCAACGGGCTCGTCGGCGCTTGGTGACTCACCTTCGGCCTTGCTCGTTCGTTCGAGCCGAGCCAGAACCTCCGACGTCAACGGCTTCACGAGAGCAGATGGAAGCGGGGCGACGTCGCGTACGGCATCGACGACCGAACGTTTATGAGGCAGCAATGTTGGTGAGCTCACCGATTCGGCGAGATCGCTCGGCAAGAGTTCTATGAAGCTCGACACGAGCTCTGTTCGCTGTCGGACCCGGCGCGGAGCGTGGTTGATCACGGCGACAAGCGACGTTGGGTCAACGCCGAATTGGGTCAGTCGTTGCACCGACCTAGTGAGGCCGAAGAGTCCCTTCATCGAGCCTTCGCCGACCACCACAACGACCTTGGCTTGCGACAGTGCGACGCGGGCGAGCGTGTTGCGATCCTCGACATCGATCGAACCGGTTTCGGACTCACCCTCGATGTCGAGCCCAACATCGGCGACGACGTGACGGTACGACCGCGATAGCCCCGCCATCGCCACTTCGGTGCTTCGGCGTCGCAGGATTGTCCAGTCTCGATGGTTCCGAAGTCCCAGCAGCAGGTCGTAACTGCGCTGCTCCACGTGGAAGCAGCCATCGTGTACCTGTGACCTGGAGGGAACGCCGGTGCGATGGAGATCGATCAGTTCTTGCAGACCGGGTATGACGTCTCGGGCGTCGTGGAGCAGCGCAAGTTCGGCATCGAGCTTGAGATCTGCCAGACAAACCAACGAATGCTGCCGCGGGTCGGTTCCGATTCCCTCTGCTAGGGCCATCGCGACCGTTGAGGTACCGGTTCCGCCCGAGCCCGTGACCGCTATGAGTGCGCCGCTCCAGGCTGCTGTTTGGTCGGACCGAACTTCAAGCGAACTTTGAGGTTGCACGTCGGCAATCGAGGGGGCGCTTCGTCGGAGTGCATCGAGCAGCCAGCTTCGGTCGAAGTGTTCGGCCGAAATTGCATCGTCAGCACCCAGATCGAGCCAGTCCCGAGCGGTGTTCGGACTCGTGATGACCAGAACGGCACAGCCCGTATCTTTCGCCGTTTCGATCAGGTCCCGATCGAGCCCCGAGATCCGCTCGTCGATAACGAGTGCCGAGTGCGGGCGGCCCGATCGTAGGCGGGTGCGAGCCTCTTCGGCCGAGATGCAGCGAAGGAACTCGATGGGCAGCGCTGAAGACGTAGCCCACTGGCTCGTTGCCCGAAACCACTCGGCGCGAGCGGTAGCAACGCCCACGATGACAAAGCGATCAGTTGTCACCGTCTACCTCGGATGTCTCGGGGTCGGTCGACTCGTTCGGTTCGAGGATGCCTTCGGTCTCGGTAACCGGATCTTCTACGACCGGATCAGCGCTGGGCAGATTTGATTCTGGAAGCACAAGCGTGCCATCGGCCGGAATTCGGAGAACCGTGACGTCGGTGGCCTGCGCAGCGTTTACTGCCTCGAGTACATCGTCGGCGTCCTCGATGGCCAAGGTCACGACAACGTCGCCGCTACTGGCGAAGCCTTCGTCGTCGACCACGAAGTCGGTGACAATTGCGTCCGCAACAACCACCGTGGTGACGGCGTTGTCATCTCGTCCGGTTGTCGACAGCATGGCAACGTGTTCGCCTGGCCGAAGCGATCGTGGCGTACGGCCCTCGGGAAGGATGAATGAAAATTCGACGGCCGAGTTCGACTGGCCGGCGGCACCTGGGGGAGTCAACGCCGCGCGTTGGATAAGTTCTCCTGCCCCGAGTGGGCCCAGAACTACGGCCCCGATGAGGTCTTCCTGGGCGCTCTGGGAAACAGATGTCTGGGCGAGTGCTGGCGGAAGGTCGAGGAGTTCGGGGCGAACATCGGCGGGCCCGATCACATGACCAGGGGGTAGCTCTGATGCAGCGACAAAGTAGGGCAGTCGCTTGTCTTCGACCTCTTGGCCGGTAACGACGAATGCTCCGACTGCAGCAAGGACGACGAGCAGCCCTCCGACTACTGCGCGACCTGAAGGGAGTGGTCGAAACGGCCGAATGGTGCGCTGGCCGGGCCGGGACCGTTTGGTCGTTCGCTGCTTTGCCTCGGAACTCGCTGGCAAGCGGGTCGCAGAGTCGGCGATAGCATCAGCTTTCTCTGTCTTGTCGTGAGCCCGCTGCATCGAATTCCCCCCAAAGGATGTGACCGGCATCTCAGTGACCGATACCACTCTAGAGATACTTCAATATATTTCAGGTTACAAGAGTTATTTTAAATAATCCTCAAACAACGATCTCAACGCGGTGCGGGTCGCGGTCAGCGCTTTTCGTGAGATTTCTTTGAGCGTTCGAAAATCCCGAAAATCTGCGTAAAATCCCCAGTTTCCGGAGGAATGGTTCGACACGTGAATGCATTTCATGTAATTTCGAGATGCAACACCTTGCGTTGCGCATGGGGTAGAACTTTCGGTATGGGAATTGATGACGTGCAGTGGATGAGCACAGCAGATGCTGCAAAGCGGCTTGGTATCACGCCGCGGACGCTCTACCGCTTCATTGACGAGGGACAGTTGCCCGCATACCGATTTGGACGAGTTATTCGTCTCAAGCAGACCGAAGTTGATTCGTTCATTGAGACATGCAAGATCCAACCCGGGACACTCGAGCACCTGTACCCAGACGCAGCGCCTGCCACCGACTGACAACACAGGCCCGCTGGGGCCGCCCCGATTTGTCCATGTCACGGCCAGTCGCTTAGCCCGCGACGTCCTGAAACAGCCCTAGCTCCAAGAGCGGCTTGAGATTCGGGCTACCGAG
Source organism: uncultured Acidimicrobiales bacterium (assembly GCA_938023735.1). Classification (GTDB taxonomy): domain Bacteria; phylum Actinomycetota; class Acidimicrobiia; order Acidimicrobiales; family SHLQ01; genus CALLQB01. The sequence continues at coordinate 15,332 of CALJDK010000045.1, read as the reverse complement.
CCCAACCGGATCGATAGTGCTCGGACCGAGGCTCGGGGCTGCGGCGATCGCACCCGAAGCCGGAGTTCGTCGCCGGTTGCGCCAAGTAGTTCTCCCTGGATGCCCGAGCCATCGAGGTGATGTACCGCAACCTCAGGCCGGTCTTCGGCAAGGGTGGCGGCAGCTTCCCAGAATAGGACCGACGATGGCGACCGGGCCTCGGTGACCGCTGAACGTTGGGAGTCGGTCTCAACGAGGTTGATTGCCTCGAACGAAATGAGATGTTCGGCACCTGGTCCCGCGGAACCGTCGGATGAAACCAGAACAAAGTCGGCTCCTACGAGCGAAATCGTGCATCGCAAGATGTCGGCTGAAGCAAGCGCAAGGCCAATCGTTGTTTGGCTCTCCGCCGCGCTGGTAAGCGTCGCCCCAAAACTTGACGCGTCCGCAAGTTGTTGTCGAAGCCAATGCTCTTTCGAGCGGGTAGCGGCTGCTTCATCGACCTGCGAATCGGCCACAAAACGGCGGAGCGTCGACGAGAAGCTGTCGTCAGATAGACGAGGAAGACGCTCCGAGTCGGACATAGGTCCAAGAGTACGGAGACCCAAACGTCGGGAACAGGGTAATTCGGCCTACCGGGGCAGGGTTGAGAGTGCGTGTCCAGAGCGGTCGATTCGGCGGCTGCGCAGTACGCTCAGAGATACGAAGTCCGGCCACGATGCTTGGGGGCTGCGCGGATTGGCCGGAGGCCAATGGGCCAGCCCCTGGAATAGAGCGGTTTGTAAACTCGAAATCGGACCTATCCGCTCTATTCCTTGCCAGTTCGGGTTGATTCGGCGCACCATTGGTGGAAGGCACAACAGGAAGATTCTCTTTGACCGACACAAAACTCAAAATCCACGTTCCCGGCGACCACATCATGGTCGGTCTTCTCGGCGAGCGTGACGAGTACCTCCGCAAAGTCGAGGAGGCATTTCCCAACGCCGATATCCACGTGCGGGGAAACGAGATCACCGTCGGTGGCCCCGACGCCAGCATTGCCGGCCACCTGTTTGAAGAGCTCATTCTTATCCTTCAGGAAGGGCAGCGACTCGACTCCCGAACCGTGCTCCGCACCATCGATATGGTGCGCTCCGACGAGCGGCCAAGCGAAGTGCTGGCCGGCAAGGTGCTCAAGGTTGGCCGCAGGGTTATCCGCCCGAAGTCCACCGGCCAGAAGGATTACCTCGAAGCCATCGCCAAAAACGTCATCACCTTCGGCATCGGCCCGGCCGGTACGGGCAAGAGTTGGCTGGCGGTGGCCATGGGAGTACAGGCGCTCAACGCAAAGTCGGTCGAACGTATCCTGCTTACCCGCCCAGCGGTGGAAGCTGGCGAGAGCTTGGGCTTCCTCCCCGGCGACATGCTGGCCAAAGTCGACCCGTACCTGCGTCCGTTGTACGACGCCCTGTACGACATGGTCGAGATGGAAGGCGCCCAGCGTCTGCTTGACCGAGGACAGGTAGAGGTTGCCCCTCTTGCCTTCATGCGCGGCCGCACGCTCAACAACAGCTTTATCATCCTCGACGAAGCACAAAACACTACGCCCCAGCAGATGAAGATGTTCCTCACCCGAATCGGCTTTGGGTCGAAGGTGGTCATCAACGGCGACATCAGTCAGGTCGATGTTAAGGGCGGCAAGAGCGGCCTGTCGGGTCTCGAAAAGACCCTCGGCGGAATCGAAGGTCTTGGCTTTGTTCGGCTGTCGAGCCGCGACGTCGTGCGCCACCGAATCGTGCAAGACATCGTCAACGCCTACGAAAACGCCGACTCAGGAAAACCGTGAGTCAGCGCCAGGTTGTTGTTGTCGCCGCCGACGAACAAGGCGACCGGCCGGTCGACATCGAACGGTGGTCCGATCTGGCTCGCAACGCACTCGAAGCGCAAGGCGCCGGCAATGGCGAACTCAATCTGCTGTTCATCGACCGAGCCGAGATGACCTCCCTCAACGCCCAGCACATGGGCGAAGACCGCTGCACCGATGTGTTGTCGTTCCCCATCGACGCGGGCGACTTCCCGGTCGAGGCGTTGGCCGGCGAGCGACTACTGGGCGACATCGTGATCTGCCCCGACTATGCGGCCGAACAAGCGCCGACCCATGCCGGAACCTACGACGACGAACTGGCATTGCTGGTGGTGCACGGCGTGCTGCACATTTTGGGGATGGACCATGCCGAACCCGACGAGGCCGCCGAGATGCAGGCCGCCGAACGCGACCTGCTGGAACGGTTTCACCAGTGACAAGCGCAGAGATGCTCGGTGTCGTGGCCGTGGTGGTGTTTGTGTTTGCCGCTGCGGTGCTTGCCGCAGCCGAAACCAGCCTTACCAACATGACCCGGGCCCGGGCCACAGCGCTGCGAGAAGAGGAACGCAAAGGCGCTGAGATCCTCGAATCGTTGCTGCAAAACCGCGAACGAGTGTTAAGCCCAGTCTTGCTGGTGGTGCTGTTCTGTCAGCTCGCAGCCGCCACTATCGTGGCCGCACTCGTGCAGGACTGGTTTGGTTCGCGTTGGGTTATTGCCGCGTTGGCAATCGAGGTTGTGCTGTTCTTCGTGCTGGCCGAAGCAGTGCCCAAAGCCTGGGCGCTTCAGAACTCCAGCCGGGCGGCGCTAGCGATGGCCCCAATCGTGAGCGCGCTTCTCAAGTTTCCGCCTATCCGCTGGCTCACCGGGTTGCTGCTGCGGGTCGCTGGATTTTTTCTGCCCGAAAGCTCGGGGCGGATCGCGGTGGTTGCCAGCGACGACGAGTTGTTGGCCTTCGCAAAAGCCGCTGTCGACTCCGATGTCATCGAGCAGAGCGAACGAAAGATGATCGAATCGGTAATCGATCTCGGCGACACCCTGGTACGAGAAGTCATGACGCCTCGGCCCGACATGGTGTCGCTCGATGCTGCGGCCACCGTCGACCAGGCAATCGAGTTGGCCATCGAGCATGGCTTCAGCCGGCTTCCCATTACCAACGAAGGTGTCGACGACATCGTCGGTGTCGTGCACGTGAAGCATCTGGTGGGTTTGCAGCGAAAGTACGGGGGAGATGAGCCGGTCAGTAAACACATGAGCGCCCCCAGCTACATTCCCGAGAGTAAGCCCGGCGACGACCTTCTTCGCGATATGCAGGCCACCCAGGTGCATCTGGCCATCGTGATCGACGAGTACGGCGGCACCGCCGGGCTCGTGACCCTGGAAGACCTCATCGAAGAACTCATTGGCGAAATCGTCGACGAGTTCGATAACGAATCGCCGGTGCTCGAGACCATCTTCGGCGGCGTTCGAGTGCACGGCCGTATGCCGGTCGATGAGCTGAACGACATCATCGAAGGCGAGCTTCCAACCGGCGACTGGGACACCGTGGGCGGCCTCATCTTCAACACACTCGGTCACGTGCCGGTCGAGGGCGAGGTTCTTGAAGTGGCCGGACTCAAAATGACCGTTGACGGAATCCACGACCGGCGCATCACCAGCGTGCAGATCCGGCAACCGCGTGGCGCCCGACTCGACCTCGAAGCCGAACGGGCTGCCGCCGAGCGTGGAGTGCCAACCGAGACTGCCGAGGGCGAGCTCGCCGCGGCGAACAAACAGGACGAGAGTATTTCGTGACGCCCTCCGCGATAACCCGATCGGGCTTTGTCACCCTCGTCGGCCGACCCAACGTCGGGAAATCGACACTCCTCAACGCCATCATTGGTTCGAAGGTGTCCATCGTCTCCGACAAGCCACAGACCACGCGCCGCCAGATCCGTGGGGTTCACAACTCGGGCGACACCCAGCTGGTGTTTATCGACACGCCGGGGATTCATAAACCGAAGTCGCCGATGGGGGAGCGGCTCAATACCACCGCATCAAGCTCGATCGGCGATGTCGATGTTGTGTGCCTGGTTCTCGATGGCAGCGCAACCATCGGAAAAGGTGACAAGTTCATCGCAGCGAAGGCTCCGAAAGACGCCATCGTGGTGCTCAACAAGTGCGACCGCATCAAGCCTGAACGGATTCTCGCCCAGCTTCAGGCCGCATCCGACCTGGGGTTCGACGAGATTTTTCCTGTGTCAGCCACTACAGCTAAGGGCATCGACGAGCTGGTGGCGCACCTGCTTGCTCTGATGCCCGAGGGGCCGCAGTTCTACCCCGACGACATGATCAGTGATCTTCCCGACGCCATGTGGGTCGCCGAACTGGTGAGAGAACAGCTGAACCACCGCATGCGTGAAGAACTTCCGCACTCCATCGCCACCCGCGTCACCGAGTGGGAGTGGCCCCGAATTCGCGTCGAGATCCTGGTTGAGAGAGAAAGCCAAAAAGGCATGGTCATTGGCAAGAAGGGCTCGATTCTCAAAGAGGTCGGCACCGCGGTGCGGAAACAACTTGTCGACGGGGTGTTTCTCGAACTCATCGTCAACGTCGACAAGAACTGGCAAAGCACGCCGGAATCGCTGGAACAGCTCGACCTGTAGTTGAAACGGGGTGGGCGCTAAGCCAGAGGGAGTGTGACGTTGAAGGTTGCGCCTTCGCCGTCGCCGCTGAACGCCATGATGTCGCCGTTGTGGCGGTCGACGATCTTCTTACACACCGACAGGCCAATACCCGAACCTTCGTACTCGCTGCGACCATGAAGCCGCTGGAAGATCGTGAAGATCGTGCTGGCGTGCTGCTCGTCGAAACCAATGCCGTTGTCAGCAATCGAAATTTTCACGTATTCGCCGACGGGCGTAGCCCTCAGCGATGCCGGAAGGTCATCTCGGTTCACCCGCGACGTAGCGATGGTAATCACCGGTGCAACATTGTCATGGCGGAACTTGAGCGCATTGCCGATCAGGTTTTGAAACAGCTGTCGTAGCTGAACTTCGTCGGCCGAAACCTTGGGTAGTTCTTGAGGTAGGTGCACCGTTGCGCCAGCGCGTTCGATGGCGATCTCGAGGTCGGACAATACGTCCGAAAGCACCGACGAGAGGTCGACGGGCACAAGGTCCTGACCGGTGGTTGCGACCCGTGAAACCTCGAGGAGGTCTTCGATGAGCCGCTGCATGCGCCCGGCGGCTCCGCTGATGCGCTCGAGGTAGTCGAGGTTCTTCGGGTCGAGTTGGTCCGAGGCTTTGTCGCTGAGACGGTTACTGAAAGCGATGATCTTCCGAAGCGGTTCCTGGAGATCGTGCGAGGCAACATAGGCAAAGTCCTCGAGGTCGCGATTGCTTTCTTCAAGTTTCTGGTTGATTTCTCGCAGCTGCTTCTCGGCCTCGGCCCGGGCGCTCACATCGCGCCCCGCAGTGATCACGATGGACAGGTCGCCGTTGGTGTCGAGCACCGGTTGATTGGTGAACTCAATCCAGCAGGATTTGCCGTCGCTGTTGATCAGCGGGAACTCGTTGATGGTTTGGGTCGCCGACTCGTTGAAGGCGGCAACAGCGTTCTCGAGATTTTCCCGGGCCGCGTCGCGGCCATCTTCGGGCGCAAGGTCGACGATGCATGTGCCCAAAAGATCTTCTACCGACGATCCAAAGAACCGGGCGTACGCCAGATTCGCGTACACGATCATGCCTTTGGGATCGTGAATGCAGAACATGTCGACCTGGGTGTCAACAAGCAGGCGGAACGGGTCGGTAATGTCGCTGATGTCCTTGTTCAGTCGTCGCTGTGCCTCAGGGCCAGTGCCACCCGAAGTCTCTGTCATCTGGCACTATCGGCCGAGTGTCATCAGAACTAAGGCATGGCGGTGCAGCGTTAACGCGAGTTGCGGATCTCGCGCAGAAAGCTCACGACGTCGTCGCGCTTCTTCGTGCGTTTCATGTCGGGGAGTGCGTTGATGAGCTCCCATCGGTAGGCCCGCTTGGTCGCGAGCCGCTGATCGAGCACGGCAACCACCCCCCGGTCGGTGCCGGACCGAATCAGGCGGCCTGCGCCCTGCGCCAGAAGGGTTGCGGCCCGCGGCAGGTCGATAAGCCGGAACGCGTTTGGTCCGGCCAGGTCGCGGCGGGCTTGAAGCACGGGATCGTCGGGGCGGGGGAACGGCAGCTTATCGATGACGACCAAGGACAGTGACGGGCCCGGAACATCGATTCCCTGCCAGAAGCTCATGGTGGCGAGCAGACACGACTGCTCGTCGTCGGTGAACGCTTCGAGAAGGGCGGGCTTGGGCAGGTCGCCTTGAGTAAAGACGGGAAAGGGCATTTGACCGTCGAGAAACTCTTTGGCGTCGTTCATTGCGCGATAACTGGTGAAGAGCGCAAGGGTGCGCCCACCCGCAGCCAGCATGAGTGCCTCGAGTTCGTCGAGCATGGCGTCGCGGTACTTGGGATCGCGTGGTTCGGGCAGGTCGGTGGGGCAGTAAAGCAACGACTGCTCGTCGTAGTCGAATGGGCTACCGACATCGAGCGAGGAGTGCGGGTGATCGTCGAGACCCAACCGGCCAGCTAAACCCTGCGGCACGGTGGCGCTGGTGAGGATGGCGGTCCGCTCGTCCCACAACGACTTGGTGAGCAACTCGCCGATCTCCACCGGGGTGACCTTGAGCGATGGTGACTTCTGCGGGCCGTCGACCCACGACACCATGCCTCCCGGCTCGGACATGATGAGGTCGAGATCTTCGATGAGTGCGGTACCCGCTTGCATAGCCCGCTGCTTGCGGGTCTCGACATCGAGCTTTGCTTTGCCGGTGAGTTTGCTGTCATCGATGTTGCGCAGCGCATGGAGCGCCTTTTCGCTCTTTGTGCGGCCCTTGTCGAGCACCTGATGAAGATCGTCGGGCAAACCCTGTGAGAGTCGTTCGCCGACGATCGGTTCGAGGATCTCCGTGAGATCTTCGGCCAGCTCGAAGAGTTCGCCCAGCAGGTCGTCGTCGGCGAGGATGGCGGTGCAGTTGCGCGCAACGTTGATGAATCGGCCGCCGCTGATCTCCCAGCTGAACGTGGACGACATGATGTCTTCGGTCTGATGCGCTTCGTCGAGCACCACAACTTCGTGATCGCCGAGGATGGCACCCTCCGAGGCAAGGTCGATGCCATAGAGGTGGGTGTTGACCACGAGAACATCGGCCTCGGCCGCCTCATCGCGGGCAGCCTCGGCGAAACAGTTGTTTCCCTGCGGGCAGCGGCCTCGACCCGGACATTCGCGAGGCCCCACGCTCACCGCAGCCCAGGTGCGGCCCGAAGGTTCGAAATCGAGCGTGGCCCGATCGCCCGATATCGACGTCTCGGCCCACTCGCGTATGGCATCGATCTCGTCGGTGTCGGCGCCAGTACTGAGACCGTCGAGCTGAATTTGGTCGCCAGCATCATCGAGTTCGTCGAGGCGTTGCCGACACACATAGTTGGATCGGCCCTTCAAAATGGCCCACGCAAACGGGTGATGCAGGTGCTCTTCGAGGAACGGGAGATCCTTGTTGGCAAGCTGGTCCTGCAGGGCCTTGGTTGCCGTTGCGATGATGGTGCGTTTGCCGCTGAGCAGCGCGGGAACGAGGTACGCCAGCGACTTACCCGTGCCGGTGCCAGCCTGGACGAGCAGGTGCTGCCCGGAGGTAATGGCGTCCGCCACCGAGCGCGCCATATCGATCTGGCCCTGGCGCGTCTCGCCGCCGCCCGGAAGTTCGGCGGTGGCAACGGCAAGGGCTCGTTCGGTGGATTCGGAAAGAGACAAGGCTCTTCAATGTAGGCCCCGGCACTGACATGCATGGTGACCAGCCGGTAAAGAGCCTTCGAACATGGCCGATAGTTGAGCGGGCGGCATCTAACGTCGCACCCATACGTCAAACCGTCGAGAGAGCGTCGTGCTGCTGCAAAAGATGAGGTCCATGGGTGCCGCATGGTTCGCGCTACTGGCGTTCGCACTGCTCGCCGCAGCATGCTCGTCGGCCACCGTCGATGTTGGCGCCGTCGATACCAGCACCGACGCCGACGAAGACGTTGACGAGCCTGCCGAGGACCAAGCCCCGGCCGAAACCGCTGCGCCCGCAACAACCGCGACTCCCACAACGGCGGCACCGACCACCACCGCTGCGCCACTCGAAACCACGGTGCCCGCCGCCGAGATCGACGACACCTTCGAGATCGCTGCCGAGCATGCCGAATACTGCAGTATCGCCTCCGAGGCCCAGGTGCTTGAAGACGAAATGGGCGACGCTGGTTTTCTCGAAGCCGCATCCGAAGTGGTCGAGGCCTTTGGCGAAACCGCATGTGGCTTTACCGATGAGCCGGTAGCCGACGGCGCAAGCTCAGCTGACGAACAGCTCGCCGAGATCGAAGCCCTGCTCGCTACCGAGGCCGGTCGACAACTCTTTATCGAAGGTTTGTCCCAGAGCATGGGCATTACCGAGGAGCAAGGAGCCTGCTTCGTCGACGAGGTGGGAGCCGAAGGTCTTGCCAACATGGCGGCGATGGAGGAGTCGGGCGAAATCGACAACACCGTCGTGGCCGAACTGTTCGCCGCCTTTGAGATCTGCGGAATCGACGCTTCCTAAGCGTCGCCGAGTCGACCCCGGCCCGCCACGTCGCGGTTGCTCAGCCGGCGATGGCCACCACCAACGCAACGATCGCGAACAGCAGAACCGAGATCCCGATGAGCACCAGCGCCATTTTGCGACCACGGTCGGCATGATGCTGGCGATGGAGCGCATTCCAGTCGGGCGATGAGTCGTCGGGCGGAGATTCCACGTGCCAAAACTAGTCGATGGCCGGGTTGTCAAGATTTCGTGTTGGTGGACCGGGATCGCTCCTTAAGCAGGTAGCTTTCTTCCGTGGCCCAAGTACCTCTCGATCCCGACCGAATCCCCAACCATGTTGCCTGCGTCATGGATGGCAACGGACGTTGGGCGACCCGTCGGGGACTGAAGCGGACCGACGGGCATGCCGCCGGCGAGGAAGCGCTCTTCGATGCGGTCGAAGGTGCCCTTGAACTCGGGGTGAAATGGCTGACGGTGTATGCGTTTTCCACCGAGAACTGGAAGCGGCCCGCCGATGAGGTGAAGTTCCTCATGTGGTTCAACGAATCGATTCTGGTTCGGCGTCGCGATGAGCTCAACGAAAAAGGCGTGCGTATTCGCTTCTCTGGCCGCCAGGGTTGGCGGGTCCCGAAGCGACTCAAACGCCACATCGACGAGTCCACCGAGCTCACCAAGGGCAACCGAAAACTCACCCTCACCATCGCCTTCAACTACGGCGGCCGGGCTGAAATTGTCGATGCGGTTCGCCAGATTGTGGCCAGCGACATCAAGCCCGAGAAGATCACCGAAAAAACCATCGCGAAGTATCTGTACTACCCCGACATGCCCGACCCCGACCTGATGGTTCGCACTTCGGGCGAATATCGCATTTCCAATTTCCTCCTTTGGGAGCTGGCGTACAGCGAACTGGTCTTTACCGACGTGCTGTGGCCCGACTTCCGCCGCGAGCACCTGGCCGATGCCATTCGCGAGTATCAGGAACGCGAACGCCGTTTCGGCGGACTCGAAGACGGCTGACATGCCCGATGTGCGTAGGCCTCTTTGGGGGGCTCCCTAGCTATGGCCCTCTATCGCGCCGAGGGTGTCGTGCTGCGCCGCTGGAAACTGGGCGAGGCCGACCGGATCATCGTGTTCGCCACTGCAGAGCACGGCAAGGTCCGAGCCGTGGCGCGTGGCGTGCGGAAGACCAAGGCCAAGCTTGCTGGCAAACTCGACCCGCCAGCGCACGTGTCGCTTCAGCTGTTCGAAACCCGAGGCGACCTCGACATCGTCACCCAGGTTGAAACCATCAATCGGTTCAGCGGATTGCGCGACGACTTTCATCGACTCGTTCGGGCAATGGCCATGCTCGAGGCTGCCGAACAGGTCATGCAGGAGCGCGAACCCGACCCTGCCATGTTCACCCTTCTCGTTCGCGCCCTTGACACATTGTCGAACAAGCCCAGCCCGCTTGTGATGGCCGGGTTTATGATGAAACTCATCGCCCACGAGGGCCTCGAACCGTACGTCGACGGGTGCGTGCTCTGCGAAGAAGAGACGGCCATCAGCGACTTGGTGGCGTTCGACATCGGCGAGGGCGGAACGCTCTGTCAGAACTGTCGACGCGGTCGAGCCATAACGCCCGAGGCGCTCTACATCGTTCGATTGATGCTGGGCGGCAAGCTCGGACAAGCACTGGAAATGGTCGACTCACCAGCGATTCATGAGGTCGACCATCTCGCCGTAGAAATCATCGAACATCACATTGAACGGCGATTGAAATCGCTCGCCGTGCTCAGCCAAACCTGAACCTGGCAAACCTGGAGACACTGAGCACCCTCGACTCGGGATCGAGGAGGAGGTCAGGTGCGGATTGGAATCCAGCGACCACCCGGTTGGTCCCATTGCATCCATGCTTTGAGCACCGGATCCCACTGAATGTAGGTGCCCCGAGCCTCGTCCCATTGCGGGCCATCAACGCCAGCCGCCTGTTGGGCCTGCTGTTGCGAGGTTTCTTGCTGCGCTTGCTGTTGAGCAGCAGCAGCCTGCTGTTCCCGGGCTTGGAGTTGGGCCTGCTGGGCAGCGCTCTGCTGAGCCGCAACATCGGTTTCGAGGGGAGCGTTGGCGGCAGGAGCGAACGGGTCGACCTCCATGTCGACGGGCTCTGCCGGCGGCGGCGACTCGCCGGCCCCAAACGAGTCGAGGATTGATGGTTCGGGAGCCTGAGGAGTGGGATCGAACGGGTTCTCGGATGCAAGCGGCTGCGAGAACGGATCGGGGGCCGGGCCATCGGGAACGATCGACGCGCCGGACAGATCGGCGGGAGGAGGAGGAGAAACAGCCTCGGGCAGCGTTGGGTCGAACGTGGAGTCGATGGGGCTGGTACCAGAGAACACGTCGTGGTTCGTTGGAGGAGCCGGAGCTGAGGGAAAGTCGGGGGCGGCCGCCGGAACCGTTGGATCGAAGTCGGGCATACCTGGCGCATTTGGTAGAACAGGTGTGTCGGGAACCGCCGGAGCGTCGGCGCTTGCGAACAGGCCGCTCGGCGACGGCACATCAGGAACATCCGGCATCCCCGGCGCGTCGGGCATCGCAGGTGCGGTTGGGGTGCCGAAAAGGTCGCTAGCGTTGGGGACGATGTCGACTGGAGGCATCTGCGGTGCTGGGGTCTCGGGAATATCGAAGGCGGTTGCCGCTCCGCCCGCTGCGACGGCCGTGGTCCCCGCCAGCGCAGCGCCAACGTCGACAGTGTCGTCGGTTCGCTCTGCGGTCGGGTCGAACACGGCGCTGCCGGGCTGGCCAAGAAACTGCTTGCCGATAACCGACGTCCCGGCGATACGGTCGCCAATGCCTTTATGACCACTGGTAACCAGCGCAAGCGCCAGGCTCAAGATGCTTCCAGCAAGCACAACAAGAGCCGGGATTCCCAACGCGGCCTGAGCATCGCTGTAGGTAGTGAACGAATCCTTCAGGAAGAACACCGCAGCGGCAGCCACGACGCCAGCAACGATGGCCGGAAGCGCTCGTGCGAATGCCTTGCCAACTCCGAGGACGCTGAGTCCATCGGTCTTGACCGTACGGAGTCCCATCAGCGCCTTACCCGGCGTGGCTCCGGTGAGGCCCTGCAAAACCACATGCATCAGCAGCCACAGCAACACGGGCAAAAGAACCGCGGCCAACGCATTGCCGTTATCGGCGAAGAACACCTGCGAGTTATCGGCCGACATGAAGCACACGCCCGGGGGGTCGACACAGACGTCGGTGGCCGGTTCGACATCGCCCTTTGCGATGAAGAGCAGACCGGGAAGCAGCATGATCGAGGCGAAGGCTCCGAGAATGATCGTGTCGATAATAAACGCAGCGATGCGACGGGGGAGAACAGCCGTTGGGTCAGATTCTGAACGCATTTCACTCATAGTGGTCTCTATTCTGTACTACGACGACAAGAAAATGCGGAATCCCCAGCCAATGGCGACCACCGAGGCCTACGACCGATAGCCTTTCGCTCCATGTCCGACGCTACGACGCCCGCCGACTCCGCCGATGAACCAACCGAGAAGTCTGAACTTTTCGACAAAATCGTCAACCTCTCGAAACGCCGCGGCATCGTGTTCCAGTCGGCCGATATTTACGGTGGGTTTCGCTCCACGTACGACTACGGGCCCCTTGGCGTCCTGCTGTTGCGCAACGTCAAAGATCAGTGGTGGCGATCGATGGTCCAGCTACGCCACGATGTGGTCGGACTCGATGCGTCTATTCTTTCGCCCCCACAGGTCTGGGAAGCTTCGGGCCACCTCGCCAACTTCACCGACCCGCTGGTCGACTGCCGCGAATGCAACGAGCGGTTCCGCGAAGACAAACTCGACGACCCCAACACCTGCCCCAACTGCGGCGAGAAGAACAGCTTCACCGAGGCCCGCTCGTTCAACCTGATGTTCAAAACCCACGCTGGTCCGGTGGAAGGCTCAGGCCACGAGGTTTACCTTCGGCCCGAAACCGCACAGGGCATGTTCACCAACTTCATGAATGTGCTCAACACGAGTCGTAAGAAGCCTCCGTTTGGCATCGCCCAGATCGGGAAGTCGTTCCGAAACGAAATCACTCCTGGAAACTTCGTGTTCCGAACCCGCGAGTTCGAGCAGATGGAGATGGAGTTTTTTGTTCCGCCCGGCGACGCCCAGGAGTGGTACGAGTACTGGTGCCAAGCCCGCATGGATTGGTACCTCAACCTGGGCATGAACCCCGAAGCGCTTCGCCTGCGCCCTCACGACGACGACGAGCTCTCGCACTATTCAAGCGGCACCGCCGACGTCGAGTTCATGTTCCCGTGGGGCTGGGATGAGCTTGAAGGCATTGCCAACCGCGGCGATTACGACCTCACCCAGCACGCAACGCACTCGGGTCAGCGGATCGAGTACGTCGATTCCTCCGATGGGTCGCGTTACGTTCCCCACGTCATCGAACCTGCCGCTGGAGCGACCCGAACCACCATGGCGTTCCTCATGAACGCCTACAACGAAGAAGCGGTGAACGACGAAACCCGCACGGTGCTCAAACTCGATCATCGTCTGGCGCCCTACAAGGTGGCGGTGTTGCCGCTGTCGAAGAAGGACACGCTCACGCCAACAGCGCGCGAAGTATTCGACATCGTCTCGCCGCACTACATGACCGACTACGACGAAACGCAGGCCATCGGCAAGCGCTATCGCCGTCAGGACGAAGTGGGCACCCCGTTGTGCGTTACCGTCGATTTCGACACCATCGAGGACCGGGCCGTCACCGTTCGCGACCGCGACACGATGGCTCAGGACCGGATAGCTATCGATCAGCTCCTGAACTACTTGGCCGATCGGCTTCCTCAGTAGGGTTCCAGCGGTAGCAGCACACATACCTTTGGTGACCTCGCCGAGGTAGGGCTACTGGGGGAGCACATGGCTAGTGATTCAGCAACGCAACTCGTCGACCTGGTTTCGGCCGTCGCCGATGGCGACGATGAAGCGAAGAGGTTGGCCGTAGCCGCGTTCGACCCGATGCTGGTCGACGACCTGCTTCATGGCGCCGCCGACTTGGGCGGCGCGGCGGTGTTTGCCTCGGGTATTGGCGCCTCGCCGGGTGCGGCCGCCGGGCGGGCCTATTTCACCGCCGATGCGGCGATGGACGCGTTCGACCGCGGCGAGATGGTGGTGCTGGTGTGCCCTGAGACGTCGCCGGCCGACGAAGGCGCGATGCGTGTGGTTGAAGGAATCATCACCGGTCGGGGTGGCCTTGCCAGCCATGCTGCGGTCGTAGCCCGAGGTTGGGGTATCCCCGCGGTCTGTGGCGCCGAGACGCTGGAGTTCGGGGACGACGGATCGGTGATGGCCGGGGGTTCTCAGCTCGCCGAAGGCGATGAGATCTCACTCGACGGTGCTAGCGGCGAGATCTACCTAGGGGCGGCGCAGATCGATGCTGGCGGCCCGCCGGCCGAACTCGAGGTGCTGCTGAGCTGGGCCGACGAGATCTGCGGCCAAGAGGTGGCTGTTCGAGCAAACGCCGACAACGGCGAGGATGCCTCCCGAGCCCGCGAGTTCGGCGCACAGGGCATTGGGCTCTGCCGCACCGAGCATCAATTTCTCGGTGAACGAGCCTCGTTGGTGCAGCGGTTTGTGGTCGACGACGACGAGTCTGCGCTCGACGAAATGTTCGATCATCAACGCTCGGATTTCGTCGAGGTCCTCGAGGCCATGGATGGCCTGCCAGTAACGGTGCGACTACTCGACGCCCCGCTTCACGAGTTCTTGCATGGGCTCACCGGCCCGGCTGCCGACAAGTTTCACGAGGCCAACCCGATGCTCGGGTTTCGTGGCGTGCGTCTCGGAATTCTCCGACCAGCGCTCTATGCAATGCAGGCCCGGGCGTTGGCCGAAGCAGTGAAGCAACGGCGCTCCGATGGCGGCGACCCGCAGGCCGAAATCATGATTCCGCTGGTCGGCGCGGTCGCCGAGCTTCGCGAGGCAACCGCCACCGTTCTTGCTGCATGGGCCGAGGTACTCGACACTCCGCCGGTGGTCGGCACGATGGTCGAGACCCCTCGGGCCGCGCTTATCGCCGGGGCTCTTGCCGATACCGCCGGATTCTTGTCGTTCGGAACCAACGATCTGACCCAGCTGACGTTCGGGTATTCCCGCGACGACCTCGAGGCCACCGTCATTGGCCCCTATGTCGACAAGGGGATCCTGTCGACCAGTCCATTTGGTTCGCTCGACATCGACGGCGTCGGAGCCTTGGTTGCGCTGGCGGTCGAGTCGGGCCGAAGCACCAACAGCCACCTCAAGATCGGCGTCTGCGGCGAACACGGCGGCGACCCAGCGTCGATCCGGTTCTTCGTAGAGGCAGGCTTGAACTACGTCTCATGCTCACCCTTCCGAGTACCCATAGCCCGCCTAGCCGTGGCCCAAGCCCTGCTTCAAAAGTGAGACGGGTTCGGTTTACTGGTCTTCGGCTGTCAGCAGTGGCTGGTAGTTTCAGGGTGAATGGGAATCGTCGACGAGGACATCGCACGGGTTCGTGACTCCACCGACATGGTGGCGCTCATCAGCCAGCGAGTCGCGCTTCGAAAAGTTGGCCGTCGCTGGACAGGCCTGTGTCCTTTCCACAACGAAAAGAGCCCGTCGTTCTCGGTCAATGCCGAGAAAGGCTTCTATCACTGCTTTGGCTGTAAAGCGTCGGGCGATGCCATCACCTTCGTCCGCGAACTCGACGGGATGGACTTTGTGGGCGCCGTCGAGTTTCTCGCTGGCAAGTGCGGGGTCACCCTCAACTACACCGACAAGAACGAGGGCGAGAGCCGCAAGAAGCGAAACCGGCTCATCGAGTCGGTGGCCGAGGCGGTGGAGTTCTACCATCAGCGCCTTCTTAAGGCACCCGACGCG
>CALJDK010000044.1 GCA_938023735.1 uncultured Acidimicrobiales bacterium | reverse complement strand
GCTGACCTGACTGCCCTACACCGATGTCAGCTGACGTTCAGGATGTGGGTAGCGAAGGCGCTAGTGGTCGGCGTTGGTCCGAAACGATGCCATGAACCGAGCCCCACCGAGGGGCGACTCGACGCAGGTGATCACTCCGTGATGTCGCTGCACGATGTCGCGCGTTATCGCAAGCCCGAGGCCTGCGCCCCCGTTGTCGGCGGTCCGTGCCTCGTCGAGGCGGCTGAAGCGATCAAACACCAACTCTCGCTTCTCGGGAGCGATTCCGGGACCGTCGTCATCGACCATGAGCACCACCTCACCGGGCTCGTTGCGCAGCGTGACAGCGACCGTTGACCGTGCGTGACGGGCTGCGTTTGCCAGCAGGTTCTGGAGCGCTCGACGCAGCTGTAGCTCGTCGCCTTCCAACTCAGCCCCGGCAACTCCCGCAGCGTCGATGGTCACCGCAGGCGTTAGGAGTCGCTGCTCACCTATCTCGGTTATGACCAGGTCGTCGAGGTCGAGCAGGGAAGTTGCCGTGTCGGCGCGGGAACTGTCGCTTTGGGCGAGATGCAGCAGGTCGTCGATGAGGTTCTGAAGTCCAACCGCTTCAGCACGCACTTCAGCGTTCGTACGGGAAGGAACGGCGGCGTCGGGTTGAGCAAGATCGACTTCAACGTTCGTGCGGATCCGAGTGAGCGGCGTACGAAGCTCATGCGCCGCATCGGCCACGAATTGGCGCTGCTGCTCGCCCGAACGGTGAAGCCGCTGCAACATCTGGTTCAGCGTCCGGTTCAATCGACCGATCTCGTCATCGCGCCCCGAGTGCGCGAGCTGGCGGAGCTCGCCAGCATCGGAGATCGAATCGACCTCTGCTCGCATCTCGTCCACCGGCCGCAGCGTTCTGCCCACCAGCCACCACGTCAATGCCGCAAACAAGAGCGAAAGGGCAGGGATCGCTACGCCAAGCGTCGAGAGTAGCGACCCCGTGTTTTCCTCCAGATCGTCGCTGTTCTCGGCGACATGCACCACAAAAGTTTCACCGCTCGCTTCGATACGCCGACTGAGGAGTCGGAAAGCGTCGTCGCCAAGCGGAAGACTCTCGACCGTGCGAATTTGTTCATCGGTGGCCGAGGGGAGCTCGGCGAGTTGTCCTGCGCCGGCGAGGTTGTCGCTGGACACGACCACCTCGCCATCGCTGCCGACGATCTGTACGCCGCGATCGTCGTCGTCTGCGGCGAAGGACACCGGAGTGTCGCCCTCGGCAAAGAGCCCTTCAATCGTGTCGGCCCGTTCACGCAGCGATTGGTCGACATTGTCGACCAACTGCCCGCGCTGAAGCAGAAAAAGGAGTCCACCGCCTGCCACGAGAACTGCGAGCACCAGAACTGTCGCCACCACGGTAAGGCGGAATCGGAGGGAGTTCACCAACTTCAGCCCCCGTCCGGGTCGAGGCGGTAGCCGGCACCCCGAACCGTCTCAATCGAGTGTCGCCCAAACGGGGTATCGATCGCCCGACGGATTCTGCCGATGTACACCTCGACGATGTTTGGGTCGCCATCGAAATCGTAGTCCCAGACGCCGAGCAGGATTTCATCTCGCGACAACACCTCACCGGAGCGCCGCAGCAAAAACTCGAGCACATCAAACTGTCGAGCTGTGAGGTTGATCTCGGTATCGCCCCGCCAGACCCGTCGCGACCGCGAGTCGAGTTGCAGGTCGCCGGCGCTTGCGGGGGCGGGCTGACCACCTCCGCCGACGCGCCGAAGCAATGCGCGAAGCCGCGACACCAGAATCGGGAAAGAGAAAGGCTTGGACAAGAAATCGTCAGCGCCGGTGTCGAGCGCCTCGGTCTGGTCGAACTCTCCCTCTTTCGCGGTCAAAACCAGAATCGGAGTCCAGTCGTTGGCCTCGCGGAGGGCCGCGCAAACTTTGAATCCGTTGGTTCCCGGCAACATCAAGTCGACGATAAGCGCGTCGTACGTGCCTTCGAGTGCCTGATGGAGCCCATCGGTTCCGTCGAAAACCACCTCGACCGAAAAGCCCTCGCCCTCAAGTCCGCGCTTCACCGCAGTTGCAATGCGGACGTCGTCCTCAATCAACAGCAGCTTCATCGCTCCAGTATGCAGCTCGAACCTGACTCTTAGCTGACGCTCGCGCACTCGGCCCGATGAACAGGCCCTTCAGGAAGGAGTCAGCTTTAATGAGTACACCTATCGGCACCACAGATGTTCACAAACCGATTGGAGTAGCTGCGTGGGAGCCAACGAAATCACCAACTCGCCAACGAAGAGACGACAAGGCAACCCACCAGGTGGGCGTAACCTTCTCACAAAGCTGATTGGCACCAAACAGGACTGGCGTATCTATCGTCCGGTAGCACCCCGGCTTCGTCCTCGCAGGTCGTGGATCGGAACGACCCTCGTGGTCAGCTCGACGCTCATTGGCTGGTTCGCGTTCACGGGGGCAGCTGGTGCGGGAAATGTATCGTTCGGACTCTTTGTCGGAGCAGCGGCGATTCAACTAATGGCATGGAGCTTTGTGCTGGCCGTCCGCAACAAATGGCTCGAGCCATTGTTCGGTGGGCTCGACTCGATGTATCGGGTGCATCGGTGGTGTGGCTCCCTCGCCGTGGCCGCCATGTTTCTGCACACCCGCATCGAACCCGAGATCAAGAACGGGGTCCGTGGAGCTAGTCGTGACTTGAGAGACATGGCTGAAGATTTGGCAGGACTCGCCGAGACCTCTCTTTATGCACTGATCGGTATCAGTCTCTTGCGGATTATTCCGTACCGCTTCTGGCGGCTAACGCACAAGCTGCTGGGCATTCCGTTTCTGTTTGCGAGCGCCCACTTCTTTACCGCCACAAAACCGTACGCAAACGGTTCTCCGTGGGGCGTGTGGTTTGGTTTGTTCATGGTGGCCGGCACCGTGGCGTACTTCTGGCGAGTCGTTGTCAACGACATGATTCGGCGAGGCGCCCGTTACCGTGTTGCGAGCCAACGGCGGGTCGGCAACAACACCGAACTTCGCCTCGAACCAATGAGCCGCAGGCGAATCAACCACCAGGTCGGCCAATTCGCCATACTCCGGGTCCAGAAGCGAGGTCTGAGCGAACCTCACCCCTTCACGATTGCCTCGCATCCCGATGACGACCAGTTGCTCTTCATCATCCGCGACTTGGGCGATTGGACCGACAAGGTCGGGGCGGCCGACCTGGAAGGTGCCACCGTAGAGATCGAGGGTCCATTCGGTCGATTCGAACCCTTTGGTGAGCCTGACCAGCCCCACCTTTGGATTGCCGGGGGAGTGGGGATCACGCCGTTCCTTGGTGCCTTGCCCACCGATTCCCGACCTTCCAAGGTCGTTCCCAGCGTGTTCTATGCGGTGAAGTCGTCCGATGATGCGCCTGGTCTCGATCGCCTTCAGCGGGCGGACGAGGCTGGCCACATTCGACTTCATCTGAGCGACTCTTCGGCCGGGCAGCGCCTCACCGTCGATGCCGTGACCAATGCCGTCGGCATCGGTGGAATCGATGGCGCTCATGTGGCACTTTGCGGCCCTGCGGGACTTGTGCGCCAGTTTCAACGGGGAACCCGAGCACTCGGCGCCCGCTCGATCGAGGTCGAGGACTTCGACTTCCGACAAGGCTTTGGCCCCGAGCTCTCCCGCGATATCGACGATCTCGTTACCAGATCCGTCACCGGCGCCAGCAGGGGCTGATCGACCGGCTCATAGGGGCCTAGCTGCTCAGCGTGTATCTGATCGGCAGCGTCTTGTGGCCGCCAACGAAGGTTGTCTTCATCGTCGAGGGCGGCCCGTCCAGTGCGATCGATTCGATGCGGGGAATCAGCGTGCCGAAGAGGCTGCGGATCTCGTTACGGGCGAGTTGCGCCCCGAGGCAGAAGTGGACCCCGAACCCGAAGCTGATGTTGCGGTCGGCGTTGCTTCGTTCGATATCGAACCGGAGCGGATCATCAAACACCTTCGGGTCCAGGTTTGCTGCCTTGTATGACAGGTACAACCACTCACCCTTCTTGATCTTGTGTCCGGCGATTTCGGTGTCGGCAGTGGCGGTTCGCATGAAGTGTCGAACCGGAGCTGTCCAGCGGATCATTTCCTCGACCGCGTTGTTCAGAAGCTCGGGCTTTGCCTTCAGCAGCTCGAATTGGTCGGGGTTTTCGATAAGCGCCTGCATACCGCCGGCCATGGCCGAGGAGGTGGTGTCATGACCTGCGGTGGCGATGATGATGTAGTAGCCGAGTGTCTCAAGGTCGGGCAGCGCCTCGCCACCGATCTGTCCATTCGCAATGACCGAAGCGAGGTCGTCGGTTGGCTTCGCCCGTCGCTCGGATGAGAGTCCGGTGAAATAAGTGAAGAAGTCGCCAACGATCCGGTTCTGCACTTCGGGTGATGGCGGTTCGCGCTGGAGATCTGGGTCTTCTCCGCCAAACAGCTCTTGGGTGAGCTGGAGCATCCGGGGGTAGTCAGACTCAGGGAGGCCGAGGATGTTCAAAATCACCTGGAGCGGATACGGCAGCGCGATCTCGGTGGCAAAGTCGCAGGCACCATCAGCAGCCTCCAAGGTTGCAAGGGCTTGGCCACTGAGTTCGGCCAGGCGGTCGTTCAAACGGCGCACGCTGGCTGGCTTGAACCAGTCGTTGGTGAGCCGCCGGTAGTCGCCATGCTCGGGGGCGTCCATATGGATCAACGTCTTGATCTCGAGGCCCCGGTTCTCGATGGAATTTCGATTGACCAGCACCGGTTCGGGCCCGTTCGTGAACAACTCGGGTTGTCGTTCGATGTCCAGCACCGCGGCGTGATCGATTACCGCGGTGAAGGGATCAAAGCCCTCGGCCTCTACTCGATGAAGCGGCCCCTCGGCATGAAGGGAAACCGCGGCGCGGTTCCAGTCGTCGAGGTCGCCCCACCGGTGGTTGTTGTTGAAGAGGTCCAGAGTTTCTTGGCTGCTCATGGGCCCAACGTATAACCCCGGACCTGAGGACGCCTTTTCTGGAAACCGCCTGCGGTTAGCGCGAGATCGAAACCGGGGTGGCGGTGAGTTCCTCTTCTGGTGGCTCGAACCGGGTGAGGTCGATGCCTTCGACCGCTGCCTTGTACTCGTCGAGCGTTGGGGTACGTCCGAGAACCGACGACAACACGACGACT
>CALJDK010000043.1 GCA_938023735.1 uncultured Acidimicrobiales bacterium | reverse complement strand
GACCGCTGCCGAATTACCGATTGCAGGCCATCCCAGTTGCGATGGTCAACATCGGCTTCAAGGAGGGCCGGAAGCGAAGCTGCATCTTCGTGTCGCGCCAGGTTCAGGCAGAACCAACCATCTGCTGCCGCCATGATCCATGCTGTTCCACCGACCGATTGTGCCGGGGCGTCGTCGTTGGCGCCCGGGCTTCGCCGGCCACGAAGCCCGGCAATTGCCGACCGCTCCCGCAGCAGACCAAGCGGCGCCACCTCGACAGGCAAATGGGCGGCCAAGGCCTCCATTCGGGCCACAAAGGGGCCGACCGGCGCAAGTTGCTGGCCCGAGGTCGCCAGGGTGATGTCGCCAAGACCCGCTGCGATCCACGACGATCGGCCCGCATCACCCTCGGCATCACTCTCCACAGCAGGGTCGACCGCAAGGGTCTCGACGAGTCCGGTCCAACCGCCGTCGACAGGCAGATCCGGCTGCGCGGTTCCGGTGCTCACGGTCGAAGGTTCACACATCGGACTCGGTTCAAGCCAAAGGGGGATCCCAGAGAATCGGCGGACTCGACGCGACCGACTACAGTTCGAGCAAACGAGCAAACACGTACAGAGGTGCTACAAGAAATGGCCGAACTCAAATCTGGTGGACGACTCAAGAGCGCAGTTTGCGCCACCGAAGTCATGGCAGTGAAGGCCCCTGGCGGCGAGATCGACATTTGCTGTGGTGGCGTAGCCATGACCGCTCCGGGCACCGACGCATCAGGCGAAGCTCGAGACGGATTCACCGAAGGTACGGCTCTTGGCAAACGCTATGTCAACGCCGATGAAACCCTCGAACTCTTGTGCACCAAGGCGGGCGAGGGCTCCCTGTCGGTTGGCGATACGTTGCTGGAAATCAAAGAAGCCAAACAACTGCCAGCCTCGGACTAGAGCCACAACGTCACACCTTCTTGGCCCGTTGTCGGCATCGACCTCATGCGATCCCTTGCCCGCTGGTCAGCCGATGAAGCATCGGTGATCCTCCAAGGAGGCACTGCGCAGGCGCACCAGGTTGCGTTGCAACATCATGGCGTTCTGATCGATTCGCCTCCACGGCATCTCAATTTTGCGCCACTGGCCTCGCACGGGGTTGTCGTCGCGACCGTCGAACCCGACCTGCACGTTCCGACCAACGAAACTGCCGACCTTCGACTCATCGAGTCCGAAGTACGCCGATTCAGCGAGATCGTGTCGGCCTGTCCAATTGCTGCATCCGTTTGTGCGCGGCAACTGCGGCTGGCGGAAAGGGTTGGCGCAACTGCCACAAGTGAAACCGACGGCGTGCTGTTGGGTCTCGAACTCGAGTCGTTGTCGTACGCGACGTTGCAGGCCGGACCCGAGTTCGCTGCGTGGTTGGATCGTCAACCGCGTCGGGTCCGTCGGCCAGCAGACGCCGGCAGCGTGGTCGTCGTCGACAACAGCGACCATGTAGAGATTCAGCTGCACCGACCCCGCCTAAAGAACGCTTTCGACGCGGCGCTGCGCAACGCACTTCTCGAAGCGCTCGATGCTTTGGCGCATCGGCCCGATCTCGAGACCGTCACGCTTTCGGGAACCGGCACGGCGTTTTGTATCGGTGGCGACCTCGCCGAGTTCGGATCGGTCGAGAACCCCGCTGATGCGCATCTGATACGGCTCACCACGAGCGTCGCTGGCCGCCTCGTTCAACTTGAACCGACACTGAAGGCGCGTGTCCATGGGGCCACGGTGGGTGCCGGCGTCGAACTCGCCGCGTTCGCCGACCAGGTTACTGCCGACCGGAAGACAACGTTTCGGCTGCCCGAGGTAACCATGGGGCTGTTGCCCGGGGCCGGAGGCAGCGTCTCGATCACCCGTCGAGTCGGACGCCACAACGCAGCCCGACTGCTCCTTCTCGACCAGACCATCGATGCCGACCATGCGCTTTCGCTCGGCCTTGTCGATCACATCAGCCACACCGGCCACATCAGCCACACTGACCACACTGGAGAATGAGGCCTCCGCTTATGGCAGCTTGATGTGGCCGCAACTACGTTGCGTCACGATGAGTAACTCGTCCTCCCCTCTTTCGAGCGCGCCAACCGGGCGCTCGGTATCCACCATCAGGTTCTTGGCACTGCTTCTTTCGCTGGCTGTCCTGGCAGCCGCCTGCTCGAGCAGCGCATCGTCAACTACCGATCCGGGCGACGATTCCGACGACACCGCCGTCGATGCGTCGAACGAATCTGAACCTGATGACACCGACGACCCCGATAGCGACACCGATGAAGACGATGATGCATCGGCCGGCGCAATCGAGCTCCCCCAGGATGAACCAATCAGTAGCGCCCCCGGGGTAGATGCCGAGACCATTCGAATCGGCGTCATCGTTCGAGATGTCAACCAGTTGATCGGAAGCGGATTTGTCGAGGATCTCACCGTCACCCAACAGGTCGACCGTTGGCGGGCCGAAGCGGGTCGCATCAACAGCCAGGGCGGCGTTGCGGGACGCAACGTAGAGATCGTGGTGACCACGTGGGATCCACTGGTTCCCGAGAGCCTCCTCACGGCCTGCGACCGCATTGCCGCCAACCGTGACGCGTTTGTCGTTCTCAACACGTCAGGGCTCGAATCATTGGCTACCAGCTGCGTCATCGACCCCCACACCAGACCCGTGATTGTCGGTGAGGCTCCATCGATCGCCGACTTCGACGAGTCCAACGGCATGCTCTTTAGCCTCGAACCACCTCGTGAGGTGCTTATCCGCACCGCGATCGAACGCTTCGAAGCTGACGAACTGCTGACCGGTCGGGTTGCTGTCGTGCACGCCGACATCGACGACGATGAAGAACACGCCGAGCTAGCGATGTCGCTCCTCGACGACCTCGGCTACGTCACCACCAGCCAGAGCATTCCTGCAAGCCAGGGCGTCGAAGCCGCTATCGAAACGATGCCCGACAAGATCAACAAGCTCATCAACGACCGCACCGACACCGTTGTGATGCTCTCGAACTCCACGATCGCCCAAGCGCTCGGCGAAGAGATGAACCGCTACGGCGCCGATTGGAACAGCCTCATCATCGACGTCGACAACATCGTCGATCCGTTCGCGGCGTCACGAATCGGCGCGGCCTGGGACGGGAGCTTTGCCATCAGTACGGTTGGCGGGGTCACGCTTCCGCCGTCCCCGATCGAGGCAGCTTGCCGCCAAGGGTGGGACGCCTTTCTCAATGGCGAATATGACGAGCGTCCGCGCGGCGACTGGTCCTTTAGCGCCGGCCTCGAGACCCGCAGCACCCGAGGAGCAGCCCCCGACTCGATCGACCCGCCGGGCGACATTGGCTACACGGAATGCCTGATGATGCACCTGGTAACCGATGCGTTGGAGCGCGTCCCGCTCAACTTCACCGTCCGTGACTTCATCGAATCATTGGAGGGCGGCCGGCGGGTCATGATGCCCCTCGGAGCTAACGGGTCCTTCGCACCCGACCAGCACTGGCTCGCCGACCGCGCTGGAGTCGTGCAATTCCTGCGTTGGAGCTCGGGGTTCTGCCCCACACCCGAGCGCGACTGCTTCGTGCCGCTCGACGGCAACCGTTCGTCGTTTCGCCCGCTGACAGCACTGCCGGTCGAGGACGACTCGTAACCGACTGGTGTTAGGGCCGGGGCTCGC
>CALJDK010000042.1 GCA_938023735.1 uncultured Acidimicrobiales bacterium | reverse complement strand
TACGTGGAACCGGTTGTAGCTGAGCCCGTTGGCGGCCAGCCCATCGATGTGGGGCGTGTTGATCTCGGACCCGAAGGCGCCGAGTTGCGCGAACCCGACATCGTCCAAGAGCACGACGACCACATTCGGCGTGGCCGACTTTGGCCGATCGGCTCCGGCAGCTTCTACGAACGAAGAATTGGCCTGTGCAGACAATCTGGGCCCCCAAAGAATTGAGCGTGGCCACCATTTGTGCCCGAGCACGTACTCAATCAGTCAGGCGCCAAGGTCGTCAATCCTGCGAACCCGCCGCGAGAGTCAATAGTGCGAAGTCGAGTCCCGCTTGTACGGCGGCAACCTGCGCCTCGATACAGATCTCGTCGGTTGCGTTCGGGCTGTCGGGGTACACCTCGGTGGTGGTGGTGAACCGAGCGCTGGTCATTCCTGCACACAGTCCGAGCTCGCGGTTGGGGTAGTTGATGACACCTCGCTGCACGATGTCGGATCCGATGATCTGGCCGTCGTCATCGGCGGGGGCGATATGGGTGACCGCTTCGACGCCGGCGATGATGGCGGCTTGAAACTCGGGCTGCGGGTTCTCGGTGTCACCAACGGTGTAAAACCCATCGGGAATCAAACCCGGCTTCGATGCCTTGCCATCGCGGGCCGCCGCCGCCGGACGAAATTCGGTTTCATCACTGTCGGTGGTTTCGTGCAGGTCGAGGTGCACGAGCACGCCCGAGGCCGGCACCTCTGCTTCAACGGCCATCATGAGTTGGGCCGACTCTTCGGCCGGACTGTCGGGGTAGAAGCAACGGTTGGGGTCGAGACAGTTTGGGTTCCAGCGGTTGATGACCTCATAACCCCACGGGCTCACGCAGGGAGCGACGAAAAGGTTGAGCCGATCGCGGTACGACAACGCCGCTGTTTGCAGGAACCGAAGGGCACCTTGCACACCGCTGGTCTCGTACCCGTGTACTCCCCCGGTGAGTACCGCCCAGGGAGCGGCTGGGTCGGTGGAACGCAAGGTCACCGAGTGGAGTGGATACCGTTCGGGGTCGAGGGGAAGCGATCCGTACTGCGCGACCTCGAACGCGGAATCGAGCTCGTCGATAGCAGCGAGCACCGCGTTGCGATAGCTCCGCTCGATGGATCGTGCCCGGAACCACTCCCCTTTCTCGACATCGGTCCACGGCTCGCCGGGGGTTCCAATTGGATAGAAACGTGCGGTCTCGTCTGCCATAACGATTCCCAATCTAGGGGCCATCGAGACTTCTTCTTCCAAGAACGTAACGAACTCCTCGGGCGCGAGGTCTGAGCACTTGCCTATGTCATCCGCCCCGTTCACTCCTCTCCGTTGGACGGGTAGCGACGCGCCGTCGTTCGAGGCTGATCAGCTCGGTGCAAGTTGCGACCGGCTGCGCGAAACCGCGTACGTGGTGACCGATCAATCCACGGGCCGACTAGGTGTCGCGTTCGATGGAGTTTTCGGTGGAGCAATGGCGTCCGACCAGCCGGGCTGGCCGATCACCGCGGTGATCCCGCCGATGTATCCCGAGTGGATGGGCGGCCGAGGCTTCACCGAAACCCATGGCGTTCGATTCCCTTACGTGGCCGGCGCAATGGCCAACGGCATCGCTACCACTGGGCTGGTTATCGAAATGGCTCGAGCCGGCTGCCTCGGCTTCTTCGGCGCCGGCGGACTCAAGTTCGACCGGGTGCAAGCTGCGATCGCCGAACTCAACGCCGCGCTTGGGACATCTGCCGCTTGGGGATCCAACCTCATCCACTCCCCCAACGAACCCACCCTCGAAGCCGCCGTTGCCGACCTCTACATACGCACCGGAGTGCGACGGGTCTCGGCAGCTGCGTACATGGCGCTCACGCCATCGATCGTTCGGTACACCTATAGCGGACTCCACGTCGACGCCGATGGCCTGGTGCAGCGACCCAACATGGTGTTCGCCAAGGTGTCACGACCCGAAGTGGCCCGGCACTTCATGAACCCGGCGCCCCAGGCGATGCTGTCGCAGTTGGTGGCTTCGGGGTTACTAACCGCCGACGAGGCTCGCCTCGGCGCAACACTTCCGGTTGCCGAAGACATCACCGTCGAAAGCGACAGCGGCGGCCATACCGATAACCGCCCGCTCGGCCCACTCTTTGGCGCGATCCAAGTAGCACGCGACGAGGTCTGCGCCGCACAGGGTTATGACCGAGCGATTCGACTGGGCGCCGCCGGGGGCATCTCGACCCCGCAGGCGGTTGCTGCCGCGTTTGCCTTGGGTGCGTCGTACGTGTTGACAGGAAGCGTCAACCAATCCTGTGTCGAGTCTGGCCTGTCGACCGAGGGTAAGGCGCTCCTGGCCCAAGCCGACGTTGCCGATATCACCATGGCCCCCGCCGCCGACATGTTCGAACTGGGTGTCGACGTGCAGGTATTGCAGCGCGGCACCATGTTTGCCCCACGGTCCCGCCAGCTCTACAAGCTGTACCGGTCGTACCCGTCGCTCGACGCCATCCCTGCCGACGAGGTTGCCGAAGTCGAGTCCAAAGTGCTCGGCATGACTCTGGATGAATGCTGGGCCAGTACCCGAGAGTTCTGGCTCGGACGCGACCCTGGCGAGGTCGCCAAAGCCGAGGCCGACCCACGACACAAGATGGCACTCACCTTCCGCAGCTACCTCGGCCTCTCGAGCCGCTGGGCTATCGATGGCGACCCAAACCGCCGACTCGACTACCAGATCTGGTGCGGCCCCTCGATGGGCGCCTTCAACGAGTGGGCCACCGATTCGTTCCTGGCCGAACCCTCCAACCGAACTGTCGGCCAGGTGGCCATGAACCTGCTCGAAGGCGCAGCCGTGGTGACCCGAGCAAACCAACTTCGAGCCGTCGGCGTCCCGGTACCCGACAGTGCCTTCAATTACCGGCCCCGACTCTTCGCTACAGAAACCGCCGCATGACCATCACCGCACGACCACCAATCGCCGTCGTCGGCGTCTCCGCCTTGTTCCCCGGTTCGGTCGATCTCACCGGCTTCTGGCGCGACATCCGCGACGGCACCGACCGCATGACCGATGTTCCCGCGAGCCACTGGCTTATCGAGGACCACTACGACCCCGACATGTTGGCCCCCGACAAGACGTATGGCCGTCGGGGCGGGTTTCTCGAAACCGTCGATCTCGACGCACTCGGGTTCGGCATTCCGCCGGTAGCGCTGCCGTCCACCGATACGGCGCAGCTCCTTGCGCTCATCGTGGCTCAGCGGGTTCTTGACGACGCAACCACCGGTCAATTCGATGAGCTCGATCGAAGCCGCGCCTCGGTAATTCTTGGCGTCACCTCGGGCCAGGCCCTGCTTGGTGCCATGGCCAGCCGGATGAGCAGACCGCTGTGGCTGCAGGGCATGCGCCGCGCTGGCGTGGCCGAAGATGTGGCGCTCGCCGCCTGCGACAAGATCGCCGACCTTCATCCCGAATGGCAGGAGAGCACCTTTCCAGGACTCCTCGGCAACGTCATTGCCGGTCGCATCGCCAACCGGCTCGACCTGGGCGGAACCAACTGCGTTACCGACGCCGCCTGCGCGTCGTCGTTCTCGGCGCTATCGATGGGCGTCAACGAGCTCTACCTGGGCGATAGCGACCTGGTCATCGCCGGCGGTGTCGACACCATGAACGACATCTTCATGTACATGTGCTTCTCGAAGACGCCAGCTCTGTCGCTATCCGAAGACATCCGCCCGTTCTCCGATCAGGCCGACGGCACAATGCTGGGCGAAGGCCTTGGCATGGTGGCACTGAAACGGCTCGAGGACGCCGAACGAGACGGCAACCATATTTACGCCGTCATCAACTCGGTGGGCTCGAGCTCGGACGGCCGGTCGAAGAGCGTGTACGCCCCGGTGTCCTCAGGACAGGCCCGAGCACTCACCAACGCCTACGACAAAGCCAGTTATCAGCCCGACTCGGTCGAACTGGTCGAAGCCCACGGCACCGGCACGGTCGCCGGCGACGCCGCCGAATTTGGAGGCCTCGAGTTGGCCTTCAACGCATCGGGACGACAGGACCGCCAATGGTGCTCGCTCGGGTCGGTCAAGAGCCAGATCGGCCACACCAAGGCCGCCGCGGGTGCCGCTGGCCTGGTGAAGGTCATCATGGCGCTGCATCACAAGGTGCTGCCCCAGACGGCCAAGATCGATCAACCCAACCCCAAACTCGACCTCGAACAATCGCCCTTCCACCTCAACACCCAGACCCGTCCGTGGGTACGGGGTGGCAACCACGAACGTCGCGGCTCGGTGAGCTCCTTCGGGTTCGGCGGCTCCAACTTCCATGTGGCAATGAGCGAGTACGAAGGTGAAGGCGTGCGACCGCCCCGACTTCGCACCACCGACGTTGAGCTTGTGGTGTTGTCGGGAGTCAGTGGCGCCGATGTGGCCCAGCAGGCACTTCGTCACGCCGAGATGTGCGCCCCCGACTCGACATGCCCGCCCGGCTACCTGCAATGGCTTGCCCGTTCGTCGCAGGTTGATTTCGATGCCACCGCCCATGCCCGACTAGCCATCGTCGCCAGCGACGCCGAGCTGCACACCAAACTCATCGATGCCGCCGACCGGATTTCGGCCGCCCCCGACGCTGGCTTCAAAACACCTGGCAAAACCCACTACGGCGTCGGTTCGGCCCAGGGCGACGTTGCGTTTCTCTTCCCGGGCCAAGGCAGCCAATACCTGTCGATGGGTGCTGCGCTCGCCACCCAGTTCGACGAGGCGATTGCCCCGTGGGATCTCGCCGCCGATATGGGCTGGGATGATCGCGGACTCCACGACGTGGTGTTCCCGATTCCGGCATTCACCGACGCGGCCACAGCCGCTCAGCGGGCAACCCTCACCGCCACCGAGTGGGCACAGCCAGCCATCGCGGCAGCAAGCCTCAGCCAACTGCGAATACTTCGCGCCATGGGGCTGCAACCCCGTCACGTCGGTGGGCACAGCTTTGGCGAGGTCACTGCGCTTCACGCTGCCGGCAGCCTGCAAGAGTCCGACCTGTTCCTCATCGCTCGGCGCCGCGGCGAGTTGATGGCCGAAGCAGCCAAGGCGCCCGGGTCGATGACCGCGGTGGCCGCTCACATCGACGACGTGCGGGCATTGCTTACCTCGTCGGCCTCCGATGTTCGAGAGCACGTGGTGGTCGCCAACCACAATCACCACTCGCAAGTAGTGCTGTCGGGGGCCACCCCCGCCATCGAGGCGATAGAGCGTTCGCTTGGCTACAAGAAGCTCACCTTCAAGCGCCTGCCCGTCGCCACCGCGTTTCATTCGCCGATCGTCAGTAGCGCAAGCGGAGCATTCACCGAGTTCCTCGACTCCTTCGACTTCGCCGCTCCCGCCACGAAGGCGTACTCGAACCAAACCGCCCAGCCATACCTGGTGAACCACGCCGAGATGCGAGCCCAACTCGGTCAACAAATCGCCGAGCCAGTTCGGTTTGTCGAGATGATCGAAGCAATGCACGCCAATGGTGCCCGCACGTTCGTCGAGGTCGGTCCGGGCACCACGCTCACCGGCCTGGTCGGCCGGATCCTGGGCGATGTGCCTCACACCGCCGTAGCGCTCGACGCCAAGAACGACCACGGACTCGGCTCGTTTTTCGGTGGTATCGGAGCACTGGCTGCCTCCGGCGTTGCCCTCGATTTCGACGCACTGTGGGATGGCTACGCTTCCCCGGTCGATCCCACCACCATCGACCTGCCAAAGCTCGCCATCGGCATCAACGGCGCCAACTACGACTCGCCCTATCCGCCAAAGAACCTCGAAGAGCTCGTGGGCCCAAACCCCACCAGCCCCACCAGCCCCACCCCCACTCCCACCCCCACCCCCACAAACCCAAACCCGTCCCGCCAGCGCGGGGCAGGACCCCCAGATCCGGTACCGGTTCGGGAACTTTCTGATCACCTACACGAACGGAATGAACCAATGGACGCCACCGCAGTAGGTAGCAACGGCCATGTCCCCCATGTCCCCCATGTCCCACATGCCTCGCCAGCCGCACCAGCGCCTGCCAACGGCAACGGCGCGGCGCCGTATCCAACGCCGGTCGCGCCCACCCAATCGGTGGCCCAGGCTCTCGCCGCTGCACATAGCGAATATCTGCGCTCGACCACCCAGGCCCACACCGTCTTCTTACAGGTGATGCAGCAAAGTTTGGCTGCCATGGGGTCGGGTGCGGTGACACCGTTGCCGATGATTCCGGTTGCGCCAGCAGCACCCGCGCCGCTGCCAGTGCCAGCACCCGTCACATATACCCAGGCCGCCCCGGTTGCCGCTCCAGCACCTGCACCGGTTCCCGCTATGGCAGCAGCGCCCGCTCCCGCACCTGCTCCCGCCATGGCCCCCGTTCCTGCGCCAGCCATGGCACCTGCGCCAGCGGCCGCACCGGTGGCTGCTACTCCAGCACCAACTCCCACTCCACCTGCCCCGGTGGCAGCATCGCCCGCATCTTCGCCAGCATCGGCCGGTTTGGGCTCGGCGGAGCTCACCGAACTCCTACTGGCCGTCGTCGCCGACCGAACCGGCTATCCGGCCGAGATGCTGTCGATGGAGATGGAACTCGAAGGAGACCTGGGCATCGACTCAATCAAGCGGGTTGAGATCCTCAGCGCCATGCAAGACGAGGTTCCCGAGCTTCCCGAGTTCGATACCGCCGTCATGGCCGAGTTGGTAACGATGGGCCAAATCGTCGACTACATGCACAGTGAAGTCGGCGGAGGTGGCACGCCCCCTTTGACCTAGGGCTGGTCCGTCCCCTCCCCGAGTCGGGACCAGCCGAACCGTCAGCCGCCGAACCGCTGGGTCGCTATGTGACTATCGCGCACCGAGCCGAGCCGTCGGGTACCTCCGTGCCATCGCTCTTGTCAGCTCGCATCGCAGTAACCGACGACGGCACCGGCGTTGGTCCGGCGCTGGTCGATCTCCTCCTCGCCGACGGTGCCGACGCCAGCTTGGTGAGCCGTTCTGATGACACCTCGGATTTTGGTGGACTGATTTTCCTCGACGGTTTGTCGACCTTCGCCACCGTCGATGAAGCGATCGACGTAAACCGTCGAGCCTTTGAAGCCGCCCGTGCACTTGGTCAGTCAGATGGCGGACCGAAGCTGTTGGTGACGGTCTCGGGTCTTGATGGACGCTTTGGACTCGACGGTGCCGCTGACATCGACGCGGCAAACAACGTCACGGTGTGGACGTCTGGCTTGACCGGACTCACTCGCACCGCGGCACTCGAATGGCCCGATTGTCATGTGCGAGCGGTCGATATCGACCGGGCCGGTCGCGATGCATGGTCGGTTGCCGACATCATCGCCACCGAACTCAGCACCGGGGGCACCGACCCCGAAGTCGGGTTTCCCAACGACGGAAGCCGCATCGCGCTCGGCAGCACTGCGGCGGCCGTGGCCGCTGGCGGAGTTTCGCCACTTGGCGCATCCGACGTGGTCGTAGTGTCGGGCGGCGCCCGAGGTGTCACCGCCGCCACGATGATTGAGCTGGCCAAAGCGTCGAAGGCCACCTTTGTGCTCCTCGGCCGGTCGGTTCTTGTCGACGAACCGCCAAGCTGCGTGGGTGCGGCAACCGACGCCGAGATAAAGAAGGCACTGCTTGCCGACGCAATGAACGCTGGAGAAAAGATCGATCCGAAAGAGCTGTCGACACGATCTCAAAGGGTGCTTGCCGGCCGCGAGGTTCGATCGACTCTGGAAACCATCGAAAGCGTCGGTGGACGAGCCCGGTATCTTGCCGTCGATATCACCAACCGGTCGGCGGTAGCCGAAGCACTCGAATCTGTACGGTCGGATCTTGGCCCAATCACCGGCGTCGTCCACGGCGCTGGCGTGCTCGCCGACAAACTCATCGCCGAACAGACCGACGAGGGCTTTGCCCGGGTCTTCGACACGAAAGTCGCCGGCCTGCGGGTGCTGCTCGACGTCACGACCAACGACGATCTCAAGGTGCTGTGCTTGTTCTCGTCGGTGGCGGCTCGGTCGGGAAACCGCGGCCAAGCCAACTACGCCATCGCCAACGAGGTCCTGAACAAGGTGGCTTCAGCCGAACGGGTTCGCCGAGGACCCGGTTGTGTCGTGAAGGCGCTCGGCTGGGGCCCATGGGATGGCGGAATGGTGAGCCCATCGCTCAAAGCACACTTCGAGGAGATGGGTGTTTCCCTCATCGGTCTTTCCGAAGGCGCCCATGCGCTGGTTGCCGAACTTTCGAGCCCGCAGGTCGACCAGGTCGAACTGGTACTGGGCGGCGGAGTTCTGGCGGCACCGCGGTGACATCCACTCGTCCGTTTGGACCAATTGCAATCATCGGGCGTGCCTGTCTCCTTCCTGGGGCATCGTCACCCGAGGAGCTGTGGCAGGCCGTGGTGGAGGGTCGCGACCTCATCACCGAGGTACCGTCCGACCGCTGGGGTTTGGCCGCCGAGCATGTTATGTGCGAGGGGCCGGCCGATAGCGTCGACCGCACCTGGTCTGCCCGGGGCGGCTACGTCACCGACTTCGCCGACCACTTCGACCCGGAAGGATTCGCCATTCCGGCTGACGAGCTCGCGTCGCTCGACCCGGTAGCCCTGTGGACGCTTCACACTGCCCGCCAGGCCTTGCTCGATGCGGGCCGAACCGTCGCCGCCCAGCCAGGGAGCGAGGAACCCGCGATCGGCGCGGTCTTTGGAAACCTCTCATTCCCGTCGGCGGGCATGGCGGCGTTCACCGAAGAAGCACTGTTGCGCTCGATCGACGGGTACGACTCCGAATCGCTCACCGACCAACAACTTGCGGCCGCTGGGCTGACGCCAACCGATCCCCGAAACCGGTTCAACTCTGGCCTTCCCGCGCTTCTTCTCGAACGTTCATTGGGCTTGAGCCGCTCCGCAACTGCTCTCGATGCCGCATGTGCGAGCAGCCTGTACGCCATCAAGCTGGCGTGCGACCGCCTGCACGATGGTGAGGCCGATCTCATGCTGGCCGGCGCCGTGAACTGTGCCGACGATCTGTGCATTCACCTCGGCTTCTCCGCCCTCACCGCACTAAGCCGCACCGGCCAGTCACGCCCCTTCCATGCTGACGCCGACGGTCTTGTGCCGGCCGAGGGTGCTGGCTTTGTGGCGCTTCGCCGTCTCGAAGACGCGGTGCGCGATGGCGACCGTATCCACGGCATCATCGAAGGTATTGGGCTCTCCAACGACGGCCGGGGTCGAGGGTTCCTTGTGCCGTCGGCCGAGGGACAAGCGCTGGCGATGACCGCCGCCCTCGATGCTGCCGGCCTTGCCTCATCGGACATCTCGTTGCTCGAATGCCACGCCACCGGAACCTCGGTTGGCGACGCGACCGAAATCCGCTCCTCGGCGTCGGTGTACGCCGACTGTGAGGACTTGCCCATCGGGTCGCTCAAATCCAACACCGGCCACCTCATCACCGCAGCGGGCGTCGCCGGCCTCATCAAGGTCACCGAGGCGATGCGCAATGAGGTTCGGCCCCCCACCCAGAATGTCGATCAACCTCTTCCCGAGATTGCCGCATCGCCGTTTCGGCTCCTCACCACGGCAGAGCACTGGAACGAACCGACAGACCGACCCCGACGAGCTGGTGTGTCGGCATTCGGATTCGGCGGCAATAACGCGCACCTCATCGTGTCGGAGCCTTCGGCGGCAACAGCACTTTTGGCCGCAGCAGAAAATGAAACTGCTGCGCCAGCCGCGACTGCAAGCATTGCCATCGTCGGCATCGGCGTGAGCACCGCAGCCGCAACCAGCCGCGAGGAATTCCTCGAGGCCCTTCTCACCGACACGCCGGCGCTGAACGATGCCGGCGAAGGCCGAATGACTTCGATCGAACTCGACCTTGCTCGTCAGAAGTTTCCACCCAACGACCTCGACAAGGCCCTTCCACAACAGTTGGCGATGTTGACCGTGGCTGACGAAGCACTTGCCGACGCGATGCCGGTTCCCGTCGACCGCACCGGCGTGTATGTGGGCATGGGCACCGACCCCGAGGCGGCACGCTTCGGAATGCGTTGGCGTCTGCCGACCCGAGCGACCGGCTGGGGCGCCGATACCGAGTGGGTAGCCAATGCCCGGCAAGGCGTGGGGCCAGCCCTTGACGCGGCCGGGGTTCTGGGAACGATGCCCAACATCGTGGCCAACCGGCTCAACAGTCAGTTCGATCTGGCGGGTCCCAGCTTTGCGGTGAGTTCCGAAGAACACAGCGGCCACGACGCCCTCACCGTCGCACTGCGGTCGCTTCGGTCCGCCGATATCGACGCCGCCGTTGTAGGCGCCGTCGACTTCTCCTGCGGCGCCGTTCACCAGGCGGCCGCCTCGTCATGCTTGGGTGCCGATCGGCAAATCCCGGGCGATGCCGCCGTAGCGCTTGTACTGAAACGACTCGACGACGCCGAACGCGACGGCGATCGGGTGTACGCCCTTTTGCCCGACCAGCCCACGGTGCTTCCCGGCCCTGATCTTCGGCTCGGGCTCACCTCTTCGTCGGCGAGCCTTACCCGACTCTTCGGCCACGCCCACGCGGCTTCGGGACTTGTTCATGTCGCCGCCGGGGCGTTGCTTCTTCACCGGCGACTCGAGGTTGGCGGCCAACCGCTTTTGCCCTCGAACCCGGCCACAGGCACCGGATTCGACGCCCACGCTGGCCCGCGCTCGATCTCGGTTGACGTCGAAGCGATGGACGGACTGATCCCTCGAACTGCGCTTCTCGCCGAAGCAGCAGCACATCCGGCGCCACCGATTTATGAACCTCTTCCCCAGCTCTCTTGGTTCAGCGCTCCCACACCTGACGAACTTGTGCGACGGCTTGAGCGGGGCCAGCCCGACCAAGGGCCGGTTCCGGTCGGCGCTGCACGAGTCGTCCTCGTCGCAAGGGGCGATGCCGAACTCGACGAACGTCGAGAGCGAGCGATCCATCACCTCACCACCAACAGTCCTCCGGGCCGAGGCGTCCACTACCAACCAAAACCCATCCGGGGGGACCTTGCGTTCGTGTTCACTGCGGCCGGCGCTGCGTACCACGGCATGGGCCAGCAGCTACTACAAGCGCTACCCGAACTCCTCGACGAGGTGGGCTCCACCTTTCCCCTACGCGACTCGGCCAGCTGGGTCTTCGACAACCCATCGCACCAGCCCAATCCCGATGAGTTCCTCTGGGGTACAGCGCTCCTCACCGCAGCTCACGCCAAGCTCTCGCGACACGTCCTTGCGCTTCAACCAAGCGCCGCAATCGGTTACTCGTCAGGCGAGTCGAACAGCCTGTTCGCTTTCGACGTGTGGCGCGACCGGGCGGCGATGCGCGACGAGATCGCCACCAGCGGCATGATGTTGCACGAACTGGGCGGCAGCTTTGCGGCGGTCGCAAGATCGTGGGGCGAACCAACGGCACAATGGGAGGTCTGGAACGTGCTGGCTCCTGTCGACGATGTTCGCGACGCCATCGCCCATGAAGCACGAGTCCACCTCACCATCATCAGTTCGCCGACCGATGTGGTCATCGGCGGCGATGCCTCGGCATGCCAGCGAGTCGTAGCCGCCTTGGGTCAGCATCGATGCCGTCGCGTCGAGTACAACTTGGCCTGCCATGCACCCGAGGTGGGCGACGAATTCCGCAAAGAGTGGCTCGAGGTCCACACCCGGAAGGTTTGGCCAGCAAACGGCATTCGCTTCTACTCCAACGGCGTGAACGGCTCGTACGACATCAGTAGCGCCATGTGCGCCGAGGTTATTGCTCGCCAGGCGGAGTCGACCCTCGACTTCCCCGCCACCATCGAGGCGGCATATGCGGATGGGGTTCGGGTCTTCGTCGAGCATGGTCCGGCCGGGGCCTGCACCAACTACATCTCCCAGATCCTTCAAGGTCGAGAGTTTCTGGCCGTTCACCTCGACCGACGCGACCACAACATCGAACAGATCTTCGAGGTGGCGGCAGCGCTTCTGGCGGCAGGTGTCTCGGTGAATCATGCGGCGCTTACCCAGCGGTTATCGACTCCGATGCCAACCAGCACCAGCGGCGAGCGCCCCGCAACGGTCCGTGCATTCGCGTGTCATCGCCCTGCGGTCACACTGCCGCCTCTTCCAACGCTGCAATCTCACACTCCTATTCGTAGCGAACGTTCGTTGCCCAAGGTCCGACAAGTCATGCCTCCTGCTCCGTATCTTCCACCCGCAAACCTGCCAGCTCTACACGTCGCATCCCCACCCGCTGCGGCGTTCACCGTCGAGGTAGCCGACGTGCCCGAACTGGTGAAGGCGCCGATTGGTCTCGTTGCGCAACACGCCGAGTTCCTTCAACAACAAAGTGCCGCCCACACCCAGTTTCTCAACACCTGGTCCGCCCTCGTGCCTGCCGCCGTTCCCCCACCAACCGCCGCCCACGCGCCGCAACCCAGCTGTCCACTCGATGCGCCGCTGCTCTGGGATAAGGCGCAGTTGAAGATTCACTCCTCGGGTCGTATCGCCGATCTCTTCGGCGAGCAGTTCGCGGCGCAGGAATCCCGCGAGATCCAGTGCCGGATGCCCGAACCTCCGCTCCTTCTGGCCGACCGCGTCATGAGCATCGATGCTGAGCCCGGCGTACTCGGCACCGGAAGCATCGTCACCGAAACCGATGTCCAGGCCAATGCGTGGTATCTAAACAGTGGCTATATGCCCACAGGCTTCATGATCGAATCAGGTCAAGCAGACTTGATGCTCATTAGCTATATGGGCATTGATCTCATTAACTCCACAGATCGCGCCTATCGACTGTTGGGCTGCAAGCTCACCTATCACGGCGACCTCCCGTCGCCCGGCGACACGCTCCGGTACGAAATCCGGATTACCGGCCATGCAAAACATGGCGATATCCGGATGTTCTTCTTCGAGTATGACTGCACGGTGAACGGCGAGCCCCGACTCACCGTGCGCGATGGCCAAGCTGGATTCTTCAATCCCGCCGAGTTGGCCGACGCTCTCGGCATTCTCTGGACGCCCGAGGACGCGGCGAGCCAACTCGAGCTAAGCGCACGCGTCGACGAGCCCGAGTTACTCGGCCAGAAGACAGCATTTACCGCCAGCGAGGTCGTCGCATTCAGCGAAGGGCGCTTGGTCGACTGCTTTGGGGACGAATTTTCCTGGGGCCACACCCACACCCGCACACCAAGTATTCAGTCCGGCCCGCAGCTCTTTATCGATGAAGTCACCGCCTTCGACCCCAAGGGGGGACCGTGGGGTCGCGGGTTCCTCCGTTGCGAAACCGCCATCAACGCCGACGACTGGTTCTTCGACGGCCACTTCAAGAACGACCCGTGCATGCCCGGTAACTTCATGGTCGAGGCGTGTATCGAGGCGTTATCGTTCTATCTGGCTGCGACCGGCTTCACCGCCAGGCGCGATGGCTGGCGATTTCAACCGCTGCCGGGTCGGGCCTTCGATCTGAAGTGTCGGGGCGAAATCAATCCCCAGACGCAGACGGTCGCCTATGAACTCTATGTAAAGGAGCTGTGGTCCGGGCCTCACCCAACCGTCATCGCCGATGTTGTTGGGTTCGTCGATGGCAAGGCGGCTTTTCATGCTCATGACATCGCCGTCGAGCTGGTGCCCGACTGGCCGGTGACATCGATGTCGCAGTCGAGCGTGCAAGCACTCACAAGCGGCGCCACCGATGTCAACGTTGCGCTCGATCAGTTCGGCTTCCCGTTCGATTGGAACGCGATGCTGTCCTGTGCCTGGGGGCGCCCATCGGAAGCGTTCGGCTCGATGTACGACGTCTTCGACGGTGTCCGCCGATCACCCCGCTTGCCCGGTCCGCCCTACCATTTCATCAGCCGCATCACCGAGATCGATGGCGAGCTTGGCCACTGCAAAGCCGGCATGCAGATCCGCTGCGAATACGACATCCCGACCGACGCCTGGTACTTCGACCAGAACGGAACCGAAGTCATGCCGTTTGCGGTGCTGCTTGAAGCGGCATTGCAGCCCTGTGGCTGGGTTGCCTCGGCCATCGGGTCGTCGCTTCATGAGACCGCCGACATGCTATTCCGGAACCTCGATGGCACCGGCACCCTCACCAGCGAGCTCACCCGCACGTCCAATGTGCTCACCACCCATGTCACTATCACCAACGTTTCGCGGGCCGGCGGCATGGTTATCGAGAGCTTCGAGGTCGAGTGCTTTCTCGGCGAGCGGTCGGTGTACACCATGGATACCGTCTTTGGGTTCTTTCCGCCCGAGGCCTTCGAATCGCAGGTAGGTATGGCGGTGCTCGATGAACATCGCGCGCCTCTGGAACTCGAGGCGCCGACGTCGGTCGATCTCACCCAGCGTCCCGACCGATTTTGCGCCGGCTCACTCTCGCTTGCCGGGCCAATGCTGCTCATGCTCAACGAAGCGTCGCACATCCCCGATGCGGGCCGAGCACGACTCGGTGTTGTTCGAGGCCAGAAGGCGGTCGATATCACCGAGTGGTTCTTTAAGGCCCACTTCTTCCAAGACCCAGTGCAGCCCGGGTCGTTGGGTGTCGAAGCACTCCTTCAACTCCTGCAATTCTTTCTGCTCGATACCGAAATGGGCGCTGGAATCGATGGCGCCCGATTTGAGCCGATCATGCTCGATGCCCCGCTCACGTGGTCGTACCGTGGGCAGGTCACGCCGTCGAATGACCTCATCACCACGGTGATGGAGATCACCGAGATCGGCACCGACGACCGTGGACCCTTCGTCATCGGCACCGGGTCGCTTTGGTGCGATGGACTCCGCATCTACGAAGTTCAGAACATGGGTATGCGAATTGTCGGTACGTCACCATCGGGCGGCGATGACTCCCGGGTGAACGGCGCCGACATTGACAAGGCTTCGGCCCGGGCGGCCTTGAGCTCGTACTGGCATGAGAAACGCCAAACTCCCAAGGACGGCTTGGTCGACGACCTCATGGATGGCCTCCTCGACCGATATGTGAACCGCATTGTGCAGGAGCAGGCGGGAACACTCGAGCGACTGCGTGGCCGCCCAGCGTTGTTTGTTGCCAACCACCAGGTACAGGTCGAGTCGCTTCTTATCTCAAACCTGTTGCCGGCCCTCACCGATGTGCCGATGACTACCATCGCCAACGCCAAGCACGAGCGGCGTTGGATCGGCGAGATGATCCGGTCGGTTGGCCAGTATCCCGGAGCCGTGCCGTTGGAACAGATCGTCTATTTCGATCAGGCCAACCCACAATCGATGTTCGACCTCATCGCTTCCTACCGGGCACAGGCCCAACAAGAGTCCCATTCGTTCTTTGTGCACGTCGACGGCACCCGTTCACAAACCTGTCGAACGCCCACCCAGAGATGCAGTTCGGTGTTTATCGATCTAGCTCTTGAGCTCGACATGCCTATCGTGCCGGTGCGGTTTACCGGTGGGCTTCCGGTCGACCCAATCGAGGGAAAGTCGGAGTTTCCGGTCCAGCAGGGGCGACAGGACTACTGGATCGGCGAATTGATCGAACCCGAGACCCTGCGAGCGGCTGGGCTCCGTGAACGGGTCGATCACGTCGTCGGCGCAATCAACGCACTCAGCGGCCCGAATGCCAGCGAGACCCCGCTTCCTACCGATCCCGGACTTGTGGCCGCCACCTTCGATTGGCAGGAACGCACCGGGGTTCACGAGGTGTATGCGGCTTGCTGGCAGATTCTGGCAACGTGCGACGACCCGAGCGACGAAACACTCGCTCTTCGCAGACTCGTCTCTGAAGGCGCCTCGAAAGCTCCTGTCGACGGGTGGCTCGCCGACGCTGCCGCGATGTTCTGCGGCCGGCTCGTCGAACCACCGATCCGGTTCCACCGATCCAGTCACCCTCAACTGGCTGATCATGTCGTCGACGACGCGCCGGTGCTCCCGCTGGCCTACGTTGTCGAGCATTTCGCACGGGCCGCCAAGGGCTCCTCGGCAGAAGCCGTTATCGAAGTCCGAGACGTCGCGGTTCTCAACGGGCTCGTTATGTCGGGCTTCTTAGAAGGGGTGGGTTCAGAACTTCACCTGAAGGGCTGCCCCGACGACGAGGGGCAGACGGTCTGGACCTTAGGTGAGCAAGACCAGCCTCGCCCCAGGTACCGGTGCGTCGTTCCGCTTTCGAAGTCGGCCGATGTCTCCGAACCGGTCGCAATGGTTGGCAGAGAATCCACGGTCACCTCGGCCCCGTACGACAACGACGTGTTGTTCCATGGCCCAGCGTTTCAGGTGCTATCGGACGTGCGGATTTACTCGGGTGTTGGCGCTTCGGCCTTGGTCGACGGCGTCGTCAATCTCGGTTGGCCGGAAGAACCGTGGGTGAGCGACCCGGCCATGCTCGACGGGCTTCTCCAACTTGCACTGCTTTGGACCAAGAGCCTTACCGGCCGACCATCGTTGCCAACCTCAATCGGTATGGTCCGGATTCATGGTGGTCCGGTGAATGGCCAAGTCACTGCCACTCTCATTCCGGTTGCGGCCACCGAGCACCGCGTGCAGACCACTATCGTCGCGACCGACTCGAGTGGCGCAGTGCTGGTCGAACTCGTCGCTGTCGATACCTATCTGTTGCCTCCGCGCAGCTAGGCCGATGCCATCGACGAGGGGTTCGCTGGTCGAGTTGCCCGACAACCACGTTCACCTGTGGACCGGCAGCCCTCCATCTGACCCCGACGTTCTGCAAGCGCTCCGCCCGGAAGCCGTGTTGTCCGACGAAGAGCAGCAGCGCTGGAAGCGTTTGCAACGTGTCGCCGACCGCAACCTCTTTGCGTGGTCACACGCGATGCTTCGCAACGTTCTCTCGAGCTACTACGCCATCGAACTAGCTGACTGGACCTATCGCATCGGCGAGCGTGGCCGTCCCGAGATCGGCGACGGTCACGACGTCGACGGCCTGCGGTTCAACATGTCGCATACGCCGGGCTTGGTGGCGATCATCGTGAACCGAGCATTCGACGCGGGTGTCGACGTCGAGCAGATTGGCCGGGTTGCCGACATTGAATCGGTGGCTAGGACAACATGCTCAACGTCCGAACAGTCGCTCCTTGCGTCGCTCGATCACCGGCCACGTGCCGAGATGTTTGCCCGAATCTGGACGCTCAAGGAGTCGTTGCTCAAGGCCACCGGCCAAGGCGGCTACGTAGACCTCGCCAACTACTCGTTCGAGCCGCAACGCAGCGGCGACGTTGTCTTCACCACAACAGATGCCGACATCAATCCGGCAACATGGAAGTTCACCACGTCAAGCGAGCCCAACAACCACCTACTAACCATCGCCTGCAACCCGCACCAGCCAACCGCCCAACCAAAACCAGCCCAACCAACAATCAGCAGGTTCGACCTCCCAACCACTGCGAGTTAATCCAAGCCGCCCGCAAATACGTCAGCTGACGAAATACCCGCCCACACCCGCCCCCGAGCCCGTGCCTCGAGCCCGTGCCTGGAACCACAGCCCCAAAAGGTTCCTGGCTCCAAACGAGGTCTTAGGTACCTGGAACCACAGCCCTCAAAGGTTCCTGGCACCGAAAGGGGGGTTTGGTACCTGGCACCAAAGTGGGGTTTTGGTGCCAGGTATAAAAGTCCATATTTGCGAAATTCGTAGGTCTACAGGGTCTTTGGGTAGTAGTCGCCGGCTGGGGTTGCTGATGATTCGGCCATGAAGTTGCCTTCGAATGGCCAGTCGTCTTCGGCGCCGGGCAAGGGACCTTGGTTGAACCGGCCCATCTCGCCGCCGCCTGCGGCCTCATTACCCACCAGCGACCAGGCCTGACGTTTGTATGTCCAGTTTTCGGGCTGCAGACGATGGGCGGCGTTGAAATGCTCGATCGCCGCGTCTTGCTTGCCGGAAATCCAAAGGTGGTTGGCTAGCTCAAAGTGGGCGGCCCCCTCGCTCTTGTCGGAGCCTCGCTCGGCCGAAGCCGCCAGCACCTCACCGGGAGTCATGGCGAAGACGCTGTCGGCACCTTTTTGCGCCCAGTCTCGGATGGCATCCGGGTAGGTGTCGCGGTCCTGACCGCCGCGCATCCGTGCCGCCAGTTCGGGATCGTCGTTCTCGATCTCAGCCGCCTTCTTCTCGACGGCGATATCGCGCTCGTCAAGGAAGCCTCGAAGCCAGTCGGGGTAGTCGTCGCCTGGCGGCCAACCTGGCTCGGGCGGACGCACGATGACGCCCTCTTCATCGATCCAAATGATGTTGGGAATATTGACCACTCCGAACAACGCATCGAGCTGGTGGGTTGGGTCGAGCAGCGATGGATGCGTGGGGTTTGCTGCGTCGATGAATGGTCGTGAGACGTCGGGATCGCTTAGCTCAAGCGAGACGGTGACGATCTCGACGCCGAGCGGGGCCAGTTCTTCGTGGAGAGCCTGCCAACCTGGCAGGTCGTAGCGGCAGCCTCAATAGGGCGCCCAAGCCACGATGACCACTTTCTTGCCGCGAAGCGACGACAAGTGAAAGTCGTTACCGTCGAGATCGGGCAGCACGACTTCGGGGGCCTGTGCGGTTACAAGCGCTCTCCCGCTGAGCGATTCGGGGCCGAGCGACGTGAGCCCGGAGGCCTCGTTGGTCACCATGGCCATACCGAGTCGGTCGGCCGCGTGTTGGGCGGAGTAGCCGTCGGGCAGCGGCACGCAGACCTCGCCTTTGCAGGCACCTTCGGGCTTAATCTCCCAGCCGGTTCCCAAGGCAAAATCCTCGGCTGAGATGTCGAGTGTGGTCGTAAGCATGGTGGCAGGCTCACAGATCGGGCCCGACAGATCAAGTGCGATCGCGAAACGCCGCCAGGCCGGAGGTGACGTAGCAGAGGCCCGAGAACACCCACACGGCTTTGAAATCGTTAAGACTCTCCGGCCCGGCCGAATCGCCAAGGATCGCTGTACCGACCACCACACCAAGACCCGAGGCCAGACGACGGGTCACGTAGTACCCCGACGAAGCCCGGGCCAACGCATCGTCGCTGATCTCGCGAAGCGCAATCGAGGTACTGAATGCGCCGTTGGCCATCGTTCCGATTCCTCCGACAAAGAATGCGGGCAGTATCGCTAGGACAAGGTTCGCTTCGGTATCGACGAAAACGAGCATCCAGGCAAAGGAGACTCCCACCAAGAGGCCGCCGAAGCCCACGATCTGACGCAACCCAAGCCGGTCGGCAACTCGCCCAAGCGGCAACCCCACAACCGCCGAGACCGCCTGGTGAAACGCAAGCGCAAGCCCAGCTGCCAGCACCGAGTAGCCCCAGACCTCGGTGAAGAACAGCGG
Organism: uncultured Acidimicrobiales bacterium; assembly: GCA_938023735.1. Lineage (GTDB taxonomy): Bacteria > Actinomycetota > Acidimicrobiia > Acidimicrobiales > SHLQ01 > CALLQB01. The sequence goes on along the minus strand of CALJDK010000042.1, from coordinate 13,458 downwards.
CGCCGTGAAGAAGAACGAGAAGAAGCCGATTTGGGTGAATACCGACGCGACCGAACCAATCGAATACGAGCGGATCGAAAACAGTCCGAGATCGATAAGGCTTCCCGGTGCCGTGCGCGAGCGCCGCAGAAGAAACGTCCCGGCGGCCAACGACAGAAGAATGAACACGGGGATGCGCACATCGTCGACGCCCCAATCCCGCACCTTGGTAAGCACCAGGGCAGCCGAGCCAACAGCGGCAATGGCCAGCGGCACGCTTGGGATATCGACCGGCGAGGGCTCGTCAGTGCTGACATCGGCATCGAGCACCCGCACCGCAGCGAACGCCACGCCCAGCAGAAGCCCGACGAGTAAGACAAAGGGCGCCCGCCAACCAAACGCATCGATCACCACTGCGCCCGCCGTTGGAGCAACGACGCCGCTCAGTCCCCCGATGACCGCCCAGCCACCAATGGCGGTCGAGCGCCGACTCACCGGAAACTCGCGGAGTGCAATGGCCAGAGAAACCGGCGTCAAAGCGGCGGCGCCAGCCCCCTGCACCAAACGGGCTCCGATGATGAGTATCGGGGTGGACGCCGCTGCCATCGTGAGCGCACCGAACGCGTACGTTGCGAGACCTCCCAGAAAGACTCGTCGAACCCCAACCCGCTCGGCCAGCCGACCGGTGATCAACATGAGCGACGCCATCGCGATGAAGTAGCCCGACGAGATCCACGACAAGGTCGATCGGTCAGTGGTGGCGAACTCGGTTTCGATTTCAGGGAACGCCAGTGAAACGAAGCCCGAGTCAAGAATGATGATGACCACCGTTGCCGACGCAACGGCCAAAGCCAGCCATGCCCTTCCGGGGATCGGTTCGGGTGTCGCCATCGCGGCCAACCTATGCTCAGAACGCTTCGCCCAGTCAATCGCCGTGCAACCACACCCACTAGGTTCGTCGCCATGCCACACCTGCCAGGAAGCCCGTTTTGGCAGCGCATTGGGTCGCACTCGCAGGTACTCGACTACCACCTGAGCATGCTGCTCGACTCGGCCCGTATGGATTCGTATCGCCGGGCCATCAATGCAGTGGTGCAACCGGGCGATGTCGTCATCGATATTGGCTGCGGTACCGGCGTGCTCACCTTCATGGCGTGCGAGGCCGGGGCCAGCAAGGTGTATGCAATCGAAGGCGGGCCGGTGATCGACGTGGCTCGTGAAATCGCCGCCGACAACGGCTTCGACGACCGGGTCGAGTTTCTGCGCGGCTGGTCGATCGACGTGGGAATCCCCGAGCCCGCCGACGTGCTGATCACCGAAACCATCGGCAACGCCGGACTCGACGAAGGGATTATCGCTTGGACCGCCGATGCCCGCGCTCGCTTGCTTCGGCCGGACGCAACGGTGCTTCCTCGGCAGCTCCGCATGTGGGTCGCTGCCGCCGAGTCCTTCGACGATCACTCGTTGGTCACCGACTGGTTCGATCCGGAACTGCCCTACGACTACACGGCGGCCTATCTGCGCTCGTCACGAACCCTCTGGTTTGCCGACCTTGAGCCCCGCCACCTTCTCGGCCAACCCGAACTTGCCGCCGACATCGACCTCACCACTGCACCAAACGAAACGGTCGCTTCTGCCGGGCATGTGCAAGCCGACCGCGACGGCACACTTCATGGCCTGGCGGTCTGGTTCGACTCGCTGCTTTGCCCGGGCGTTACCGCCGACAACTCGCCACCGCGTGAAGGCTCAAGCTGGTCCCAGGGATTCCTTCCACTTGCTGAACCGGTCGACGTAGCGGCCGGCGATCGCTTCAACTATGAGTTGTCGGTTACCGCCGACGGCGAAACCTGGACGTGGAGCATTGAGCCCCAAGCCCGCACCGACGGATAGGGCTACGGAGTCAGTGCTTCAGCAATGATCGCGACGATCTGGTCGGCTTGAACCGGCGTCATCGACAGAGGAATTCGCATATCGAGCATGGTGGACAGCACGGCGGCAGCCTTCGGAGCCGACTGCTCTTCGGTGTAGCGCCAATGGTCGAACCGGCTGGTGAATCCCCGTGGTTCATCGGCACCAAACCACTTCAATGCCACGCCGCTAGCAGCTGCCCGCTCGACGAACCCGCCTATGGCTGCAGAGTCGGCCTGGGTCACGTTGAACTGGATCGACGACGCCACGTACTGCTCTCGGGCATCGCGCTCGGGAACGTTGATGCCCTCGACGGCCTGAAGTCCCTCGGCCAGCTGTAGATACCGTTCGTTCCATATCTGCGAGCGCCGCGGAAGTTCGTGCAGCTGTGGACGAACCAGTGCAGCCGCCAACGCGCTCATTCGCATCGAGAAGTTGGGGGTGGTGAGCCGGTGCCTTTCGAACACCTCGTCGCTTGGCCGAGCTCCGTGCTGCCCGTACAGCATGTACGAGCCCGACAGAAGCGTTGCCTTGGCGGCCAGGTCTTCGTCGTCAGTAACCAGCAGGCCACCTTCGCCCGAGTTCGCGTGCTTGAACGTTTGGGTGCTGAAGCAACCGGCGATGCCGAAGGTTCCGGTGGGCCGAGCATCCCAGCCGGCTCCCATCGTGTGTGCACAGTCTTCGACAACGGTGATTCCGGACTCTGCGCACACGGCAAAGACTTCATCGAGGTTGGGGATGTGGCCCCGCATATACGACAGCAGCAACCAGTTAGCGCCGCTGGCCTCATGCTGACGACGAAGGTCGTCGAGATCGATGTGGTAGTCCGACGTGATGTCGACAAAGACCGGCTCGGCCCCAGCATGCGCGATGGCCCCCGGAACCGGCGCAAGGGTAAAGGCATTCATGAGCACCTTGTCGCCCCGCTCAACACCAGCGGCAATGAGCGCAGCTGCCAATGAGGCACCACAGCTATTGAACGCCACGCAGAATCGGCGACCCACCAATGCGGCGAACTCTTCTTCCAGCAGCGCGGCGTCCATTTGCTCGGCGCCGGCCTCGCCGTAGCGAAACAATTTTCCCGACGTGAGAAGTTCGTTGGCTCGCAGCACCGCAGCTTTGGGCAACTGTTCCTGGCCGGTGAAGTCAAGATCGAGCGCTGGTGCCGCGTCGGGTGTGGCCGAAATGGCGGAGGCAGCAAAGGCGGAGGTGGGGGCGGGGGTCTGAGCCCGCAGATCGGCCGATCTGGCATGGCCCTCCATGCCCTCGTATCGCGAGATTCGGGCGGCCAACTCGCCCTGATATCGGGCCGCTTCGGGGGTTAGCTCTTGATAGGTGAGCTGCTTCAGAAACTTCAGGACGTTGAGGCCACCGGTATACCGAGCGGCCCGACGGGTGGGCAGGATGTGATTGGGCCCGGCGCTCTTGTCGCCGAAGGTCACGGTTGCTTGATCGCCAAGAAAGAGCGAGCCGTAGTTGGTGAGCCGTTGATGCCACCACGCAAGGTCGACGGCCATCACCTGGAGATGTTCGGCGGCATACTCATCGCACACGGTCGCCGCCTCGTCGCGGGTTTCGACCACGATGATTTCGCCGTGTTGCTTCCAGGCTGTTTGGGCCGACGTGCGGGCGGGCTCGGGAAGTGCTGCCGCAAGGTCGGGAACCCGTTGGGCAACGTCGGCGGCCAGTTCGGGCGAAGTTGTGACCAGCCACACGGGCGAGTCGGGTCCGTGCTCGGCCTGACCGACCAGGTCGGTGGCTACGCGGTGCGCATCGGCGGTTTCGTCGGCGGCAATCATCGACTCGGTCGGTCCGGCGATGACGTCGATTCCCACCTCGCCAAAGAGCTGCCGTTTGGCCTCGGCCACATAGGCGTTGCCCGGGCCGACGATGATGTCGGCGGGCTTGTCGGTGAAGAGTCCAAACGCAAGGGCAGCGATGGCCTGTACGCCGCCAAGACCCAGAATGATGTCGGCGCCGGCGATGTCGGCCGCAGCCAGAATTGCGGGGTGCACACCACCGCGGTCGTCGCGGGCCGGCGAGGCGACCACGATGGTTTCAACCCCGGCCACGCTCGACGTGGTGATGCTCATCAGCGCCGAGGCAATGTGGGCAAACCGGCCCGCTGGCACATAGCACCCCGACACATTGACCGGTACCAGGCGATGTCCGGCCCGTAATCCGGGCGCAACCTCGACCTCGAAGGGTTGCAACGATTCACGCTGCGCCAGGGCGAAGGAACGTATGTTGCGGTGTGCCTCGGTGATGTCGTCAAGAAGCGTGGGAGCGAGCGATGTCCGGGCCGCCTGAACGGCCGAGGGGTCGACCAGTATCGGGCCCGCCCATCCGTCGAAGGATTGCGCAAGAACGCGGGCATGATCCTCTCCACCTGCCCGCAGCTCGACCAGCATGTCGCGGACCTTGTCGGCGACGTCGGCGTCGGCGACGGCATCGCCGACGGAGCGGCGCTTGAGGTAGCTACGCGACATCCAACTACACGGCGGCCGTAGCGTCGGCGCCGTAGGTTGCGATGACGTCGAGCATCGCGTCGACATCGGCAGTGGATACGTCGGGGTTCATAAACAACAGGCGGAAGGTATTGAGGCCTTCGATGGGCTGAAACCCGACCATGGCCGTGCCTTCGGCCTGCATCCGGGCTTTGATCTTGGGGGCCAACGCATGGAGCTCGTCGTGGACCTCGGGGGCGAGACCGTCAATCTCGGCGGGCGAGAGCGAAAGCGGTCGCAGACCCGGCGGAATCCAGGCAAACACCACGTTGGTGAAGTTGCCAACGACGCCGACGAACTCACCACCCGATGCGTCGATGCGACCCCGTGCGTGCTCGGCCATGGAAGCTGCATGGTCGATACGGGCGGCAAAGCCGTCGTCGCCGTAGTGCTTCCACGCAAGCCAGAGTTTGAGCACATCGATGCGGCGAGCGCACTGAAAGGTGCGATCGCCCGAGTCGTACTGCGCATTGAGTTTGTCGGGCTGAAAGAGGTAGTCGGCATGCAGGGCGAAGCATGGTGCCAGCAGCTCGGGCTCGCGTACCAACAGCGCCGTGCACTGCTGAGTCATGCCCATCATCTTGTGCAGGTTCCACACAAACGAATCCGATCGCTCGACACCATCGAGCAGGTGCCGGTGAGTGGGCGAGAACAACGCGGATCCGCCGTAGCAACCGTCGACGTGTAGCCAGATACCGAACTCTTCCGCAATATCGGCCAGCGCATTGAGATCGTCGAACGCCGAGGTGACTGTGGTTCCCGACGTGGCGATGATGGCAAAGGGAACCTCGCCGGCATCTTGCGAGGCAGCGACCGCAGACCGAAGCGCCGACGACACGATTGCGCCGTTGGCATCGGACTCGACCTTGATGACCGCATCGGTGCCGATACCCAACAATGCGGCCGACTTGCTTGCCGAATAGTGACCGGAGTCGGACACAAAGAGCGTCATCCGCTCCCCAGTCGCGCCGGTGCGACGAATGTCGGGCCGAAGCCGATGCCGTGCGAGCTGCAGGGCATACAGGGTGGCGGTGGATCCACCGGGGCAGAAAAGCCCGGGCGGAAGCATGGGAATGTCGTCGGTATCGCCGGAGACATAACCGGCAATGCGTCCCAGTTTCGACAGCACCGCGCTCTCCATGAGCGTGAACACCGGGGCCGCCTCGAAGGTGGCGCCCGTGGTGTTGAGCGCTGCTCCCAACCAGTCGCCGACAACCGAAACCGGGTCGGGGCCGGCAAAGTTCTGGTTCACAAACCGGGGGTGGCTGGTGTGCACCGAATGTTTGATGACCAGGTCGACCGCCGCAACGATCGAATCGTCGTCGTGGGCCGATTCGTGCTCGTCAAACCCGAATGGAACCGCCTCGGCGAAAAGACCCGTGAGTTCGTCAGGGGAGGCGAGATGAATAACCGGATCAGTGCCCGTGGGCGAATCGACCACGTACGAAAGCGCCCGCTCGGCAATGCGAGCCTCGAGTGAACTGTGCATAGTGTCCGGTCTACTCGACATTGGTTTCCGTCGCAGGGGCGCGGGGACGCTCGTGCTTCGGGTCAAACATCGGCGTTGATCGCACCGTCGCCGTGCTTCGTTCGCCGATGATTCCGATGGTGACCTCGGTGCCGGGCTCGGCAAACCTGGGGTCGACGTACCCCATTGCGATGTTGATGCCCATCGTGTGACCGTAGGCGCCTGTGGTAACCACACCGATAAGGTCGTCTCCGTTGTAGATCGGGTCACCGGTGTGGGCCGACGCGATGTCGTTCTCGACCTCGAACGCCACCCACTGGCGGCGATGGCCGGCGTCGGCCTGAGCGGCGATCGCGTCGCGCCCTTGGAACTCCTTGTCGAGATTCACAAACCGGTCGAGTCCTGCTTCGAGCACGGTGAACTCGGTGTGAAGATCGCTCTTCCACGCCGGGTAGTTCTTCTCGTGGCGCATCGACTCGGTGGCCAGAAGGCCGAAGTTAACGATGCCAACCTCCGCACCGGCGGTATGAATCGCCTCGAACACCGGCACCGACCCCTCCATCGGAAGGTGAATCTCCCAGCCGAGTTCGCCCGTGAAGCTCACCCGGATAGCCACACAGTCGACGCCAGCAATTTCGATCTCGCGAACACTGAGCCAAGGGAACGATGCGTTGTCGAGCGGGGCGTCGGTGATCTTGGCCAGCACTGCCCGTGAGTTGGGACCCGCCACCATGATGGCGTTGTGGTCGTGGGTGAGGTTGGTGATGGTGACGGTTTCGGGCGGGTTTGTGTCGGTGAGGACATCGAGGTCGTGCCACTCGGCCGCAGCGGCACTGGTGAGCCAGAAGCTGTCGTCGGTGAGTCGTGACATCGTGAACTCCGATAGAAAGCGGCCCTTCTCGTCGCTGACATATGCGAGCGAGCTGCGTCCAACCGCCGGGATACGACCGGCCGAGAGCCCATCGAACCACTCGACGGATCCTTCGCCCTCAATGAGGAAGCGGGTGAAACCGCTGATCTCGACCACGCCAACGTTGTCGCGCACGGCGTTGGCTTCGCGGCCAACCTGGTCGTGATGGGTGGAGAAGCGGAACGAGGGGTAGTGCTCGAAGTCGTTCTCGGCCGGGTGGAAGTACAGGCTTCGCTCCCACCCGTTGATCGCTCCGAACTCGGCCCCAGCGTCGCGCAGCACTTCGGTGAGCGGGGTGGTCTTGGCGTCCCGACCAGCCGGACGATGCTCGTCGGGGTGATCGAACACAAACTCCCGCCGGTACTCCTCCATCGCCTTCTTCGAGGCATAGGCCTCGTCGGCGTACTCAGTGAAGCGACGAGGGTCGAGCACCCAGGTGTCCCATTCGGATTGCCCATCGACGATGATCTCGGCCAATACCTTGCCAAGGCCACCGCCTTCGCCCACGCCTGCCCGAAGGCCGAGCATGCAGTAGGCGTTGCGCCGACCGGGAAGTCGGCCCACCAGCGGCACGCCGTCGCCCGAATAGGTAATGGGTCCGTTCACGACCGACGAGATGCCGGCGGTTTGTAGTATCGGCAGGCGGTCGAACACCCGCATCATGTTGTCTTCGAGTCGGTCGAGGTCGGGCGGCTCGAGCTTGTTGGCGAAGTCGACCGGGATGTTCTCGCGACCCCAGGTCTTGCAGCCTTGCTCGTAGATACCCACCAGCAGGCCGTGGTGTTCCTGCCGGCTGTAGAAGTCGTCGCCCGGGTCACGGAGCAATGGAACCCGCCGACCGAGCTGCTCCAGCTCGGGAAGCTCCTCGGTAAGAAAGAACTGATGCTCCATCGACGAAACGGCCGACTCGAGCCCGTAGAAGTTACCCACCTGATGTACCCGGTAGCCACCAGCGTTCACGATGCTCTCGCACTCGATGTCGCCTTGGTTGGTGTGCACGATCCAACCGGTGTCGGTTTGGGTGAGCCCGATGCAGTCGGTGAACCGATATGCCTCGCCACCGTTCTTTCGCCCGGCGTGCACCAGGCCCACCACCAGACCGGTGGGGTCGATATCGCCATCGACCGGATCCCACAGGCCGCAGGTGAGCCCCGTGGTATCGAGCAGCGGGTGAGCCGCGGCCATCTCGCTCGGCGAGATCACCTGGAAGTCGACGCCCATTCCTTTGGCCATCCCCACGAAGTGTGAGTACCCGTCGAAGTCCTGTTGGTCATAGCCCAGCCGAATGCCGCCATCGTGGCTGCGATAGGTGATGGGTCGGTCGGGGTCGGCCGCCAATCGCGAATACAGCTCACACGAGTACTTCTTCAGCCCAACCATTGTTTGCACGGTGCCGAATTGGGTTACCTGACCAGCCGAATGCCAGGTGGTGCCCGATGCCCATTCATCGCGTTCGATCAGCACGACGTCTTTCCAGCCATGAGTCGTCAGATGGTAGAAGGTGCTGGCACCGCCAACACCGCCACCGATTACAACCACCCGGGCTCGGGTGGGAAAACCCTCATACATCGGTGCGGCGGATGTGCTCGTTTCCTGCTCGGTGCTCATAGGTCAACTTTCGTCCTCACCGACGCTCGAGACAAGACCCAAACTTGCACGTAATAGATAACCGGTTGTTATGGGTTGAGTCGTTCGCGCCTACGATGCCCGCATGCGCACCCTGCTTCGTCGAGTACCGCAACTTCACCGACTCGCTGTGTTCGATGCCGTCGCTTCGGCGGGCGATTTCACCTCGGCGGCTCGTGACCTTCAGGTAAGCCAACCCGCGGTGTCACGCCACATGACCTCGCTTGCAAGCGAACTGGGCGTCGATATCTTCGAACGGTCAGGACGCTCGAACCGGCTGACCAGCGATGGCCAACGACTGGCCGATGCGGTTCAGGCCGCCTTTGCCATCCTTGAACAAGCATTGACCGACCTGGGCGAACACCCCGACGCTCTGGTGATGGCGGTTCAGCCTGCAATGGCCACCTCATGGGTGGTGCCGCTCCTCGACCAGCTCGAGTCGGCTGCGGAGTCCGAGATCCGACTTCGAATTTTTGAGCGTCGAAGCGAACTCGACGCAAGCGACTGGGACATGGCGATTCTTCCCGGTACCGGCAGTTGGATCGGGTGGGAATCGACGATGTTGTTTCCCGAAGCGGTGCGTCCCTTTGCGGCGCCGAGCCTCGCCGAGCGCCTCAACCTTCACGCCGACTCAGCGCCGACCGACCTCCTCGATGCAACGCTTCTTCATATCGACGATGTCGGCCGACCAAACATGACCTGGCCAGAGTGGTTCAGCGAAGCAGGCGAGCCGGCGGTGCCGGCAAAGCCACGGCTCCACTACAACGCCTACCCAACCGTGATTCAGGAAGCGCTCGCCGGAAATGGCATTGCACTTGGTTGGCAACACCTCCTTAGCGACATGGTCGAGCGAGGCCTTCTGGTGCCGGTCGGCCCAATCGTGCAGCGCCGACACGGCGGACATCACGTGTGCTGGCGGGTCGGACGTGCCGATGATCGACATCGGGCGATTCTCGATTTTCTTCGGTCAGAGATTCTCTCGTCGTCGGCTTCGTTTGTCGGCGCCGTTGGCGAGGCCTAAACCTTCCGGAATCGAACGGTCGCTTTCCCGTCTGCCTTCGCCTCATACAACGCTTCGTCGGCGGTACGAACAAGCTGTTCCGGACCAACGCGACTATCGGTCGACCAGCTGATCCCAACCGACATCGTGACGAGGTGAGAAACGCCATCGCCCAGGTCGAGAGGGTCGGCGAACCGGGCAAGGATTCGCGCGCCGAGTTCGGTGACCTGCTCAACCGACTCGATACGGCCGGGAAGAATCACAAACTCGTCACCTCCCCACCGGGCGACGATATCGCTGCCTCGCACGGTGTCCTGAAGAGCGAGGGCTGTGGCACCGAGAACACGATCTCCGAAGTCATGACCAAACGAGTCGTTCACGCCTTTGAAATCATCAAGATCGATAAAGACGACCGCTGATGGCCGGCTTCGTCGACCTGCTGCAGCCAACGCACCCTCGAGGGATTGCTCAAACTGACGTCGGTTAGCCAGACCGGTTACCGGGTCGTGCAGGGCCAGGTGACGGAATGCCTCGCGCTCCCGACGTATCTCAAACTCGAGCTGGCGACGAACGTAAAGGTCACCAATGAGGCGAGCGAGCACCGTGACCATTTCAACCGATGTTTCGTTCATCCCATCGGGTGCGACAAAGTTGTCGACGGAGAGAAACGCCACGGGTAGCCCGTCGACCAATACCGGGGCCGACACGTTTGACTGTATCTCGGACAGCCGTCCGATGGTCTCAAGCCACTCGCGCACCTCGGGGGTACGGGCATCCACCGTGAGATCGGTGACGATTTGGGCCTTTGGGCTCAACGTGTCGCGAAAGAAGTCCTGCCGGTCGAGAACTCGTTGCTGCAGGCCGGCAAGGTCATAGCCAACCGCCGCTACGAAACGAAACGTGGTGGTGTCGGGAATCGCCAACTGGATGCTGCCGCCCTGTGCCCCGGGCACGACCTCCACCGTTCGTTCCAGGAGCCGTTGGTAAAAGTCGTCGTCGTCTTTGGTTGTGTGGGCCAACTCACCGAGTTCCAGCAGCGCCACACGGAACTGCTTTTGTTCGTCAAGAATCCGGTCGGCGAGGTTGTTGTCACCAGTACTTGTGAATTGCGCTAAGACGTCGCCGGCGGGCAGGCGCCGCATATGGGCAAGCAGAGAAGGAAGCTTGACCGTCGACACACCGTCGTCGGTCGAAGAAGCAACATGTTCCAGCGAGGCTGTCCACTGTTCTCTTGACTGCGCATCGACGAGTTCGGAGGCCAAGAGTTGTTCGATGTCGGAGTCTTGGATTCCAAACAGCGAGCGCGCTTCGCAACTCACCGCGGCGAGTCGGCCAGGTGCCCCATGCTGGAGGTCAACCCGGACGGTGGGGACCGGGCTGAACTCGAACAGGCCGCAACTGCAATGATCGCTGTCTTGCACGACCGTTACATCGTCACAAACGACCGTCCAATAAAGCGTTTTTGCGTCACAGCTTGCGGCGCCGGGAAGTACGCCTAGTCGTCAGCTGGCGTCTGACTGCCGTTCTGGCTGGCCGAGCGAGCCGTGAGCTCGTCGGCGATCTCGGGGCCGACAATGCCACGCAGTTCGGAGCTAAGGCTCACCGCCACCGGCACGTCGCCCACATACGCCGACGGCAAGCCATCGGCGTGAGCCGTTTCGGTGCAGCACCAAGCCAGTTCGTCTGCCTGTTCTCCCCAGTCGCCGCGGCGCCACCGACGGAGCGTCTTCACCCCGTCGGCATCTTCGTCAACCCGGATCGGAACCTGCCAACAGATGGTGGGTCGCCAATCCATGGGCGACTCGCGTTCATCGAGCGCCGCCAAATACAACGCGCAACCCTCGCCGCCGCTGAAACCGGGCCGGTTGTGAAAGATGCATGCATTGTTCACCACTCGGGTCGCCCTGCCGCCGTCGAGGTTGTTCGGGGCGTCTCGAAGAACCCCGTTGGCTTCGGCCTCGGCATGATTCTCAAATCGAGCAGGATCGAGCGTAAGCCCAAGGGCTTCGATCATCAGCGCCTCGTCATCACCCAGCAGGTGAGCACCCTCGCTGCAACAACCCTGAGCCAGCTCGGGTGCCGGCACGTCGAGAATGCCCTGGCACCCGTTGCCCCACAGGCACTGCCACTTTGAGTTGGTGAACCCGACATCGATTCGCCACCGAGTGCCGTCGACCGGATCCGTGAACTCCTCGAAGTGCTCGCCTGGGGCAACACTGTCGACCGTTTGGTGTTCGTCGCCAGGGTCCAGATCTTCAACCACCTGCTGATTCTAGAGGGCGTCGCAGGGGGTCCAGCGAAGGCGGCGTTGTCAAGCGAAGGCGGCGTTGTAATGTGCGGCGACGCAGACGAGCCTCGACCGATTCCGCCGAAGCGGTCCGGCCGAGGCTCAGTCCTCGATCGCTAGAGCAGATCTAGAACGTGATGACGGTGTAGCCGTCGACGACGAGCTGGCGAATTGAGGCGTGACCTTTGTGGTCGCCGAGGAGCGGCCAGTTTCCTGCCTTAATGGGGTCGAGCACGCCATGGGAGTTCGCACAGAACTCACAGGCACCCTTAATGACGGGGCGAAGAGCCTCGACCATGCCGTTGAGCTGGTGGCCGCCATCGGCCAGCGCGGCAAGTGAGTCGACGCCGCTGCCGTCGAAGACGACGGTTACGTCGTCGCCCGCATCGACGAATTCCTGTGCGGTTCCGAGGGCCCGGTACACACGTGCCATATCGGTGGCGATGTCGGTGTAGATGACGATTGCTACTTTGTTACTCATAAGAGTTCCTTTCGATCGTTGCGGGTCGACAACCCGCCGAAGGGTCTTTCGGATTCCCGTAAGGTCGCGTTACCTCCGTGACACGACCCGACAAGTTGGCAGCGTCTCAGGACTCGCGTGGAGCCATCGAAAGAAGACCACTCCGGTGGTGTGCCCGCTGGTGTCGAGCCAGTTGTAGGTACCCGGATCGTTGGCCGAGAGCACGAAACGAACCGAGCCGTCAGACTCCGCGCGAACCTGCTGATCGTTGAGGTTGGTCTGGCGATGCGGGTAGCTCTGAAACCACCGGTCGCAGAGTTGGATTGCCCAATACCGGGCCTCTGGTGGCCTCACCACAATCTCCAACGCCTCGCCGTCGCCGAGCCGCCACCAGGAGAATGCGTAGGTGACATCTGGATTGGGTACGGCTGCGACGATGTCGTCGGCTTCGAGTCGGATGAACTCGTTGGGGTGATCGCGCCGATCTGGGGTCCACAACGTGTTGAGTTGGGCGTTCCAACGCAGCGTCTGAGCGCCCATTCCAATGCGATGTTCCACGATGGCGGCCTGCGGTAGAGGCGCCGGCCCCAACCTATCGGTAGCGTCGAGTCTTTCGATTTCCCAAACCCCTCGCTGCTCGGAGCCACGGTCGTGAAAGTACTGGCGGATGATGACCCGAGCCGCGTCGGGGTGGTCGATGTCGTAGGTGAATCCGCCGGTTTGGTCAGCAACGTCGTCGATGTCGACCGCAGCAAGAATCGAGCTGGCTCCTTCGGCCCCGCCCGAGCCGTAGACCACGATGCCCACATAGGCGGCGTCGCCTCGGCTGCCCGTGATTCGGTACGGTTTCCCGGCCGCGAGAATGGCGACGTCGTAATCGATATCGGGTCCGGCGGCACCAAGGTGACGAACCGACTCGCGCATGGTCATAAACGAGGGCCGATCGAAATCGAACGCAACCAGCGACGTTTCCGACACCGCCTGAAGAATACGCATTACGTACTGATGCCCGTCGGCCAACTCCCGCTCGTTCAGCGGATCCGGGTCGTCAACCACCTGAGAAACAGCAAAGTCGATGGCGTCGGTCAGAACCTTCCACGGCAGACCCGAGTCCGGGCTGTCAGTTGACATCACCGGATCCTATTCGGAGGTGACCACTTCGACACAGGTGTCAGACACGAGTGTCGCGTTCGGCGCTAACGCGACACAGGTGTCAGACACGAGTGTCGCGGGCACGAGGGGAACGGCTTGGGCTAGAGGGTTTGGCAGAGCCGGCGGGCGTCGTGGATTGCTGCTGCGATTCCGCGGCTCGA